>CAKVCR010000008.1 GCA_934725835.1 uncultured Odoribacter sp. | reverse complement strand
CTTTCATTTTTTCCTTATTATCTGCAGTATTAAAAATGGTGGTTCTTGATTCCACTCCGATGGCCTCTTTCAATTCCTGCATACGGTTGTTGTTCCGATTGCGATAATCGCTCAGGTAGGCATCCGGATCTTTGCCTGTGACATTTCGCACGGCAAGGTTCATTCCGCCCATAAATTCGTACACGTGATCCAGGCTCAATGCTCCCCAAGTATTGCTCTGACGGGGCTGTACCACGACATCCGTGCGGGTCAGTGCCGCTTCAAAAGCATATTGCCGGAATGTTTCCCAGTTTTTTTCATTCCCATAATATGCCCCCATATTATTCAAGTATGTACCGGCAATCTCGTCCTCACTTTCCCAACGGTCGCCAGCCTCTACCATCCCCGTAATACCGGTTCCGTACATACCGTTGGCTCCACCGAATACACGGAATGTTGCCATCTCCCGGGCATCTTTGGGAGTTATCCCCTTCTCCATCAATGCACGCTCAGCCTCAACGACTCCTGCCGTCACCATATTCTCATACCGGTCGTCCTTGGAGGCTGCCGCCATTTCTACCGCACGATTTACCAGAAACAGACGGGAAGCGGCAAGGTCGCGCAACTGTCCGGAAGTCTGCACCACCACATCAATACGCGAACGTCCCAGTTCGGCAGAAGGAATCAGACGCAAATCACTGACACGCCCAAAAGCATCGCGTATCGGCTCTACTCCCAGCATATAGAGTATCTGGGCAATCGTTGCCCCTCCCGTTTCAATAAACTCTCCCGACCATAGCGTATAGCTCACTTTTTGCGGATAAGCCCCATCATGACGTTTCCGATACATATCTATCGTGCTCTTCGCCAATTGAACTCCCTTTTCCCATGCAGATTCCGTAGGTGTTTCCTCGGCATTGATGGCAAACATATTCCGACCGGTAGGAAGAGTATTGGGATTGGCTATCGGGTCGCCTCCGGGAGATGGTGACGTATAACCGCCACTCAAGGCATTCATCATGCTTGCCAATTCCAATTCCGGACTATGTTCCAACTGCTGTTTGTAGAGACTGATATTCTTCACCGTCCGCACCACTTCCATCACAGCCAATGCCATATTTATCTCTTCTTTGGTATATTCTTTCTTCTGCCGTCCCTTCGGGTGCATCATCCCGGACGTTTTAGACGCAGGTGTCCCCTGCGCTGCCATCATCATGGCCATCATTCCTTTAGGTGCATTACGAGCTCTATCTATTTCCCGCACATCAGCCAAATCTGCCATAGAAATACCTGTCAGACGGCATATCTCCTCATCGCTCACTTCCCGAGGCTCTGCCAAGCACCGTCCGACCAATTTGCGAGCAGGTTCAATATAACGTCGGGTAAAAACAGATTTATGTTCTACCACCTTCGCATCTGCCCGACCACGCATCTTATCCAATGCAAACAGACTATATGCGATGGGTTCGGTAGCCATTGAATAGACAGAAGAGACAATCCTTTCTTTTTCATAAGGGACGCCCATTGTATAGAGTTGCCCTGTAATCTTTTCAGTGGCCAATTCTTCGGCAAAATTTTCGATGCGCAAGACCTCATCTTCCGAGTATGGACGAGTCAATACACTATCCAATCCTAATTCGCGATGGATACCCATCTTGACAGTCAGGGATTTCACCGCCAAAGAAGCTTTGTCCAGTTCCGCTTGTGTGACCGGCTGTTCAGACCCTGATTTTGCATTGTAAATCTTCACCTTTTCCATCAGTTCCCGGTAGATGCTGCGAACACTGCTCTCCATGAAAGGAGGGGTCAAATAACTTTGCAGACCGGCATACGAACGACGCTTGGCTATGATACCTTCACCTACATTGCCGATAGAATAGATATAAAAATGAGGTACAGCACCTACCAGCCGGTCCGGCCAATCATTGCTGCACAATGCGACCTGCTTTTTCGGCGTAAATTCCAAACTGCCATGAGTGCCGAAATGAATCAAGGCATCTGCCTTGAAACCGTATTGCATCCAAAGATAAGAAGCGATATACGTGTGGGGAGGTGCAGCATTGGTTCCATGCACCACCTGAAATGAATTGTCCCCCGCACCTGCAGCATTTTGAGGCAAAAGCACGACATTGCCGAACCGCAGACGAGCCACGCCCAGTTTGCCGTCAGAGGTGGACATGTAGCTACCCGGGAATTCCCCATTTGCAGCCACCACCTCAGCATATTTCTCCGGACGCAGCGCCTGTTTCACCCACGATTCATACTGTTCTTTTGTTATCAGCTCCGGATTGCCATTTTTCATAAAATCACCGAAAGCGCCCTCTGCATAAGTACCGAACACAGCACCCTGCGACATAATCATCTGCTCAAATTCACGGGCAGATGACGGCAGCCCTTCTACTTTATAACCTTCAGATTTCAAACGGAGCAATAAATTATAAAGAGAAGGTGCCACCTCCATCCCCGCTGCAGTCATAGCATTCTGTCCGGGCCCTTTGTAGTAGTAAATAGCTACCCGCTTTTCACTATTCGACTTGGTTTTCAAAGTAAGGTAGTTATTTACATTCTTCACAAAAGTTTCCAATCGTTCCGGCACAGCAAATGAATGACGCATTCCCTCTTCATCAGCATATTGTGCAAAAAGCGCATACGTACGAATCGCACCGTCAATCTCGGGGGTTACAACACTTTGCGAAAGGAAACCTCCTGACATACCCATCGGATCGGCTTCCCACTTCTCAACCAGAGAATTGACTGTAAGCGGAGAAAATAAAACGATATTGCGTTTTTTTAAAAAATCGACTACAGACTCACCCAAACGACCATGTGCCATATTGATTATGGCATCCGGTCCTATTTCCTCCATAAAGGAGAGCAACTTGCTCATAGAAGAGATGGGATATACATTGTAGCCGGATTTTTCCAAAGCAGCAATCAATCCCGTTGCATCTGCCATCTGACCCGTGACCACAATCTTACGGGCTTTATCTTTGTACAAGCTATGCTCCCGAAGGAAGGATTCGTAAGCTGCTACCGAGGTAAATTCCAATTCCTCGTCCGGATTGTCCACTCCGGCATGGTAAAGGATATCCCACGGACGCTCCACCGGCTCTTCCGGAGCGATGACAGAACTCTTTTTTTTATCAATCTCCTTGCGGATATAATTCAAAAGATTGCGATAATTCTTTCGTCCTCCGCTCAAATAGGCTGCCACTTTTGCAATGTGTTCCTCTCCCAAAGAGCAAATGTCATTGGCAGGATTTGTCGCCATGGTCGTATAGACAGGAATGCCTCCATCCGCAGCTTTCTGTATCAATGCCCGTTCCTCCTCCACAATTCTCAGCCCCATACCATTAACAAACACCATGTCATAATCGGTCAGTTCGCCGAGACAATCGGTAGCCACATCATACACCTTCACTTTCGGATTGTTGTTGGCTTTGGAAATCGCTCCCATGTTAATTGTCTGGAAATTCACGAATGCCACCTTTGTCGTTCCCAACCAGGTATTATAGCACCACACTCCCAGCACCACCGCCAAAACCATAACACCTATGATTATTATTTTCTTTTTCATCATTAATATTGATTTATTGTCACTTACATTTTAAACAAATCTGCCACATTAATACCCAGTGTCCCGATTACTCCAATTCCTCGTTGCGGAATGACAGACGAATCCGTCGCTCCGTTTTTAGCTTTCAAATTCAACAGATTATCCAATCCCAATGTGAAACGCACTCCTCGCGGGAAACGGGCAGACAGATTCAAATCAATCGAAGTATTGGCATAGTAGGGCGTGCAGGTATATGCTCCCTCTTTATTCTTGCTCCAAACATCCACTTTGGATGACCAACGCCCGTTCAATGCCACAGAAGTTTTCACTTTACCGTATTGCTGCGCATAATTAGCTGTAAATGTCAGACTATGCGGACGGAAAACAGAGGTATTATACCCATTATCCGTCTTGTCATCAGGGTTGACATAAGAATAGGAACCGTTGAAGGTGAATCCACAATCCAAACGAACTTGTCCCATCACGTCAACGCCGTATTTCCGACTGCTTTCATGATTGAAATATTTCTGCGCACTGGTGCCGTCCTTCGCTTCATAATATCCCAAATAAATTTCATTTTCATATTTCGTACAGTAACCGGATACGGAACCATTAAACACACCCCTGGTATATTCGAGCGACAATGTTCCCTGATGGCTTTTTTCCGGTTTCAAATCCTGATTTCCATAAATCATAAAACCGAAACCTCCCATCTGGTAGGAGGCATATAACTCTTTTAAAGTAGGCAGACGAAAACCCATACCATACCCGCCACGCAAAGTAAAATCTCCCAGACGATAGAGTAACGAAATTTTCGGACTGGAATGAAAGCCATAATCGGAATGACAATCCGTACGGACACCGGCAACGATACTGAACTGTCCTGTTATTTTCCATTCTTCCTGCAAATACAATACATAATTCTGAAACTTATATTTAAGGTCTGTCTCTTTATCAAACCAATAGTGCTTCATTCTCTGCGTATACACCTCTAAACCGGCTGTCAAAATATGTTTTTCATGCAATTTACCGGAATAATTCAGCCGCACATTATTAGTAAAGTCCTCCATCATCTTTCTATCAGGAGCATCGTCTGCATATATTTTATGTTTACTGTAATTATCAAGTGTATAGCTTAATGTAAAAGCGTGGTTATCATTCAAAATACAGGTCAATCTCGGATTCAATGAAAAAGTCTCGTTCCGATTTTGAACCCCCTCGTATTCATAAGGATTCTGTAAATTGTTACGATAGTAGCTGCCGGTCAATTCTGCTTTCCAATTATCTGTAAAGGAATAGCCCAGACGCTCGGTGACAGCCCAAACATCATAGCCCAATACTTGGGATGATTTTTTATCGGCAGTATCACGAACGATGATGCCGTTCTTGTGTATTTCTGTAACTCGTCCCTCCTTGTCCTGTACGGTGTAAGGATCTCGCTTCCGATAAGACAAGGATGTCAATGAAGAAAAACGGCTCGATTTCGTTCCGACAGAAGCTGCATATTTCATCTCATTTTTATCTCCCCAACGGGCAGTCATGTCTGCTGTCAACGGACGATTTGCATTCTTGGTGATGATGTTGACCACTCCACCCATCGCCTGAGCTCCGTAAAGAGTGGACATCGCCCCTTTTACAACTTCTATACGGGCAATATTATCAATGTCTATGCGGTCGAAGTCTATATTGCCATTGGCTCCTTCCCCTCCTATACGCTCGCCATCGACAAGAAACAGTACGTATCCACCGGCAGCCCCCTGAAATTTCAGCTCCGGTAAATTTGAACCGTGAGCAACACCAAATTGCAGACCCGGCAAAGCAAATTCCAATAAATTCTGAAAATCCATCGGATTTATCTGTTCAATCTCCCGCTGCGAAATCACACGAGTCAGCACAGGAGCCTCTTTCAATGGTTTTGGCGTACGGGTACCGGTAACTACAACTTCGTCCATGGAATTAGAAGCCTTTTGCAGCCGGATTATCGCCGACTTGCTTTCATCTCCGTTCCATGTGTATTCCTGCGTTTTATAACCGACAAAACTAACACGCAAAACTTTTCTGCCGGATTCCCGAAGAGCAATGACAAATTCTCCCTTGGCATTTGTACCTGCCCCGATTGTGGAACCTTTTACCCAGACAGAAGCACCCGGCAAAGGTGCACCTGTCTCATCCAATACTACTCCTCTTACTGTACATACAACAATAGGAGTCGTCTCTTCTTCCGCCCATACAGGCAAAGCCAACAGGACGAAAACAAACCATTGTATCTTCCACATAAGTATCCCAAATATCGATTACTCCGATTTATTTCACTTCACCATAATAAAACTTGGCAGCCGTTTTCCCGCCATAAGTGTAGGCAGTGAATTTCATCTTCCATACTTTGCCTGCAGTCTTCACGACAAACACATTATCGTTCAACGTATATTTATACGGAGGCATTGTTCCTGTCGGAGTTGCCGTCACCCAACCGCCCAATTCTTTATTCAATTTCACATACTGGAAGCCCACATATCCCAATTGCATATTGGTCATGTCTGCCATGACAGAGCCATCGGTATCCATCATCATTTCGCTGTCAGACGGCAAGTTCCCTGTATTCACTGCGTTCAAATCAGTTGCCGCCAGCTTTTTAACCAAGCCGCCATTGGTCCGGATATCATATTTGTGTATTGCAATATCCCAGTCCAATGCAGCCTCCTCTGCAGCATTGACACCATATACATAATTGTTTTCCACCGTTGCCGAATAATTCGCCGTTATATCCATAGGCATGGATCCGGGACGCAATTTACACACCAAAGCTACAGTCCCTCCCTTCACAACGTCAATCGTACCGTCAATTGTCAATTTATAAACGGTGGAGCCTCCCTTACCGTCTTCTACGACATTGTCCGTAGCAGTCCCCGTCAATTTCCACATGTTCCCCTCTTTGACGGCTTTAGAACGGGTTTTCACTGTAAAAGGTGTCGGTGTTGCAGAAGCACCTGGCATTGACATCATTAAATCAGATAGAGTAATCTCCACACTGTCGGAAGATATTCGATTAATGACCATTGACTGTTTGTCAATTGAAACAATGGACTCAAACATCCCTGTGCCTTTCAAAGACCCTGTATATAATCCGGTTACAGCACCGTCCTCCTTATTAATCGCCAATTTCTTTATCTCTCCTGTCTTGAAACTAAAATATGACCATTCGCCATATTCATGAGCCACTACCGTTTTTTCCATATAGGTACCGTCATATTCACCTCCGTCGTTTTTATTATCCGAACAAGCCGTAAATGCCACTCCCAGCATCATTAAAGCCACTAAAAACAAATTTGTCTTTTTCATATTGTCAATCTATTAAATATCATTTTCAAGCGCGACAAAAATAGATGGCAGGCCGAGGCTCCACAATCCCTAATAATGATGAAAAAAATACGACTCTTAATCATTTGTAGGTAGGATGTATATTTGTTCATTTTATTTTCTCACAAATATTTTTAATTTTCAATTAATTGACTATTTTTGTCCGCGTATTGGTTTTCTCATTGTCATTCGGCATGGGAAATAAAAGGGAATCAGGTGCAAATCCTGAACAGGCCCCGCTGCTGTGAGCTTCAAGAAAGTTTCAGGGCAATACTCCTGCCACTGTCTGCATTTAGCACGACGGGAAGGCGCCCCGGACGAAGCGAGTCAGAAGACCTGCCATACAAGCAAATGTCTGTACTCTCGTGGATTTAGAGTGGGACGACTGCACATATATGTTTACTGTACTGTGAAAAACACCGGAGGTGGAATTAATGTATACAAGGACATAATTATGTGGCCATGATTCCTATGATACATTCCTTTCATTTGAAGGATCCGCAAGTCGCATCCTGCCGGTGTTTTCTTTTTTTGCACTTTTTGAAAAAGAGACAAAAAAAAGTCACAGGCCGGCTAAAACCTGTGACATCGCAACTATAAATATTAATCAATAAAACTTTCCCAATTCTGACATTACAAAGATAGAGGCAAAACGAGACCCGTGCAATCACTTGTTTTAGGTAATTGTAAAGGAGAACCTCATCACAAATAGGGAGAAATCAGTAATAACGTTTCACTAAATCAACAATACCGGAAGGTACATCATTTGATATATCTTCGCTCGCCTTTACTTTACGACGAATCTCTGTGGATGATATATCCGACAAAGGAGCATCAACCAACATGATATTTCCGGAAGGATAGTCAGCTAACGTTATCCCGGGACGTGGATAAACCAAAATAGGGAATTGCGATAAAATATCTTCAGCATTACGCCATTCTCGAAAACGCAGCAAGTTGTCACCACCTATGATTAATGCAAAACTCGTATTCGGGAAATTCCCTTGCAAAACTTTCAATGTCTGATAAGTATAAGAAGGCCGCGGCATAGAAAATTCTACATCCACGGCTTTCATGCGTATGTCATTGCCAATAGCCGCAGTCACCAGTTCCAGACGCTTCTTTTCTTCCAATAGCGAACTGTCAACCTTCCACGGATTTTGAGGAGACACCACAAACCACACCTCAGTGCAATATCCGGCATCCAACAAGTATTCGGCTATTTTAAAATGACCGTTGTGCAAAGGATTAAAGGAACCGAAAAAAAGTCCGACCAGTGGATTCATGCTATATATCGCTTTTATAATGACAAAAATGCCCTCACTTTATGCTCGGCTTCTTCTAATGCCTGATTCAAATCGTCATTTACAACAATTGTATCAAACTTTTCTGCAAATGCCATCTCATATTCAGCTTTTGCTATCCGCTCACGAATTTTCTCAGGAGCATCTGTACCACGTCCTATCAGACGCTTTTCTAATTCCTCCACAGAAGGCGGCTGCACAAAAACTGACAATGCCTGTTCTCCGAATTTTCTTTTAATATTTACACCACCAACAACGTCTACATCAAAAAGCACAGCATTCCCTTTTGCCCAAATTCTTTCAACTTCGCTCAATAGCGTCCCGTAGAAACAACCCGGATAGACCTCTTCATATTCCAAAAAATCACCGGCATCAATATGTTTCTTGAATTCCTCCTGAGTGAAAAAATAATATTCACGTCCATGTTGTTCCTCTCCGCGCGGCAACCGGCATGTCGCCGAGATGGAAAATTCCAAGCCTAAATTTTGCTTCAGAAGATGATTGATAATCGTACTCTTGCCTGAACCGCTCGGTGCCGAAAATATAACAACTTTCCCTTTCATAACACTACAATACATTAAGACTCTGTTCTTTGATTTTTTCCAACTCATCCTTCATCCTCACCACCAGTTTCTGAATATCATGATCGTTTGCCTTAGAACCCATGGTGTTGATTTCACGACCGATTTCCTGTGCAATAAAACCGATTTTCCGTCCGGGGGCTTCCTCCTTCTCTATGGTTTCCAGGAAATATTTGCAATGATTAGCCAAACGTACTTTTTCTTCTGTGATATCCAATTTTTCCAAGTAGTAGATAATCTCCTGCTCCAAACGATTTTGATCTATATTTTTTACATCTGTCCACTCATTGATCTTTTCCTGCAATTTCTGACGAATCACCTCTACTCGACGTTTCTCAAAAGCAGGCACTTGGGCAGATAACTCCTGAATCAAAGCGATGCGATGAGTAATATCCTTTATCAATGCAGCACCCTCCTGAATACGGAAACAGTTCATTTCTTCCAACGCCTTCTCTACGCCGACATGCAAAGCATCCCACTCCTCTTCGTCCAGTTCTTCTGCCTTCACCTGCAATGTGTCAGGGAAACGCATCACAGTCTGCAACAAAGCACTCTTATCGGTATCTACACCCAACTGCTCTGATATTTCCAGCATCTGATTGAAATACTGAGCCACTACCGAGCGATTGATGACAACATCTTTTTCGGACTCGGCATTGTCAAAATAAATCACCATATCCACTTTGCCTCTATCCAGACGTTCTTTTACCAATCCTCTGATTTCCATCTCTTTTTCTTTATAAAGATTCGGAATACGCAAATTCAAATCCAATTGTTTTGAATTTAAACTTTTAATCTCGATAATGATTTTCTTATTTCTGAATTCAACAGTAGTCTTACCGAATCCGGTCATTGATTTTACCATAACATTTGATTTAAAGAGTCTTTGTCTAAAAACGCTGTAAAGATACTCAAAACATATCATACTTTACAAACTAAATTTTACTATCTTTACGCCCTGATTTAATCCTATTATATTGCACATGGAAAATATCCGTAACTTTTGTATTATAGCTCATATCGACCATGGTAAAAGTACCCTGGCCGACCGTCTGTTGGAATATACCGGTACCGTTACCGGCAAAGACCTGCAAGCTCAAGTGCTTGACGACATGGATTTGGAACGCGAACGCGGCATCACAATCAAAAGCCATGCGATACAAATGGACTACATATACAAAGGGACAAAATATATTCTCAACCTGATTGACACCCCGGGACACGTTGACTTTTCATATGAAGTGTCGCGATCCATCGCCGCTTGCGAAGGTGCCTTGTTAATTGTTGATGCCACTCAAGGAATCCAGGCACAAACCATCTCCAATCTGTACCTTGCTGTAGAAAACAATCTGGAAATCATTCCGGTATTGAACAAAATGGATATGCCAAACGCTATGCCGGAAGAGGTTAAAGACCAGATTATTGAACTGATAGGCTGCAAACGGGAGGATATTATTGAAGCCAGCGGCAAAACCGGACTGGGAGTAGAAGAAATTCTTCACGCTATTGTAGAGAGAGTGCCACATCCGGTAGGCTCGCCCTCGCAGCCGTTACAGGCATTGATTTTCGACTCTGAATTCAATTCATTCCGGGGCATTATCACCTATTGCCGTATTATAAACGGCAGTTTAAAAACCGGCGATTTGGTAAAGTTTGTCAATACCGGCAAAGAATATACTGCTGATGAAATCGGAGTGCTCCGTCTCAAACCAGAGCCCCGTACAGAACTAAAAACCGGTGATGTAGGATATATCATCTCAGGAATCAAAACTTCTTCGGAAGTAAAAGTAGGAGATACCATCACCCATGTAAACAGACCTTGCGATGTAGCCATAGATGGATTTGAAGAGGTAAAACCTATGGTGTTTGCCGGTATCTATCCTATCGAATCAGAGGATTATGAAGACTTACGGGCGTCCATTGAAAAATTGCAACTCAATGATGCATCCCTCACCTTTGAACCGGAATCGTCCGCAGCACTTGGTTTTGGATTCCGTTGCGGTTTTTTAGGTATGCTGCACATGGAAATCGTACAAGAACGTTTGGACAGAGAGTTCAATATGAATGTTATCACAACCGTCCCCAACGTAATGTACATTGCGCATACAACCAAAGGCGATGTATATGAAATGCACAACCCCTCGGATATGCCGTCAGCAAGCACCCTCGATTACATCGAAGAACCATTTATCCGGGCACAAATCATCACTCCCGCCGACTATATCGGTCCTATCATGACACTCTGCCTGGGCAAACGAGGTATCCTACTTAACCAACAATACCATACAGGAAACCGTATAGAAATCACATACGAAATGCCATTAGGAGAAATTGTATTTGATTTCTACGATAAATTGAAAAGTATTACAAAAGGATATGCATCGTTCGATTATTATCAAATCGGTTATCGCAAAGCCAACTTGGTGAAACTTGATATTCTGCTTAACGGAGAATCCGTCGATGCCCTGTCTGCTTTAATTCACTTTGATAATGCCTATGCTTTCGGGCGCCGCATATGCGAAAAACTAAAAGACTTAATACCACGACAACAGTTTGATATTGCCGTACAAGCAGCCATCGGTGCAAAAGTAATTGCACGCGAGACCATCAAAGCCGTTCGTAAAGACGTTACTGCCAAATGTTATGGCGGTGACATCTCCCGTAAAAGAAAATTGTTGGAGAAGCAAAAAGCCGGTAAAAAGCGCATGAAGCAAATTGGGAATGTAGAAGTTCCACAAAAGGCCTTCTTAGCTGTTCTGAAACTGGATTAATAGAATAAAAACCGACTTAAAAGGTCGGTTTTATTTTTCAATCATCAATAAAATTCAAACAAAGAATACCGATAATGGTTTACTTCATAAAGAATGCAAGATTGAGAAGTTTTACTTACTTTTGTAAAAAGTAAAAACATGAGCAAAAAGATAATTAGTAACGCCCACATCATTACAATGAATGCCGACATGGAAATCATACCTAACGGCAGCATTCTGATAGAAGGCGGACAAATTAAAACAATCATATCAGGGGCTCTATCTGAGCCGGATGCAGAAATCATCGACGCACATGGTATGTATGTATTGCCCGGATTCGTCAACACACACAACCATCTCCCCATGACCATGCTGCGAGGCTATGCCGATGATTTACCATTGCACAAATGGCTGACAGAACATATTTTCCCTGCAGAAGCCCGACTTGTCAACGAACAGAACGTCCGCATTGCGACCCGCTTAGCATTAGTAGAGATGATTAAGTCAGGAACAACCTGTTTTAATGACATGTACTTCTTCGAAGATGCAATTGCAGAAGAAGCACACAAAGCCGGTATGCGCGGAGTTGTAGGAGAATCGCTCATCGATTTTCCTACCGCCAGCTTCAATAACCTCGCAGCAGGAATTGCATTATCAGAAAGACTGATAAACAAATGGCAGGGAGATCATTTAATACGTCCATCCATTTGTGCACATGCACCATACACCTGCTCCGCAGAAACTCTAAAACAGGCAAAAGCTCTAGCAGACAAACACAATACGATTTTACAAATACATCTTTCCGAGACCAGCAAAGAAGTAGAAGACATTCAAGCACGCACAGGTATGCGACCGGCAGAATATCTGAATTCGTTAGGTCTGCTCGACTCAAATGTCATTGCAGCCCATTGTGTATGGCTCAATCCGGAAGAAATAGACCTGCTGGCAAAGACCGATACATCCATCAGCCACTGTCCCAAAAGCAACTTAAAATTATCCAGCGGTATAGCACCCGTTGACGCTTGCCTACAAGCAGGTATCACCGTCGGTATCGGGACAGACGGAACTGCCAGCAACAACTCGCTGGATATGGTGGAAGAAATGCGATTTGCCGCTTTACTAGCTAAAATCGTTGATTACAACCCGGAAGCAGTCAATGCAAAAACAGCGCTCCGCATGGCTACAATAGGAGGCGCTCAAGCTCTCGGTCTGGGAAATATCACCGGCTCATTGGAAATTGGCAAAAGTGCAGACTTGATTTTCGTACATGCAGATGCATCTAATATGCAACCGATATATGACGAATACTCCGCCATCGTCTATGCCATGAATAGCAAAAACATCTACTCCACCATGGTACATGGCGAATGGCTGATGCAAGGCAGGCAACTCAAAACCATTGACAAAGAAGCAGCTATAGAAGAAATAAAACAGTTAAAAACAAATAATTGTAAATAATCATGGCAGAGAAAACACTTTACGGAGATTTCGAAGAGAAATACACTGATTACCAAACAGCAGAAATTGCAATTTTACCAGTACCTTACGATGGTACCAGCACGTGGATTAAAGGTGCCGATAAAGGTCCCCAAGCTTTATTGGAAGCCTCCTTCAATTTGGAATTTTATGACATTGAGACAGACTCTGAGGTATTCAAAAAAGGCATTGCAACTTTGGATGCCGTAACAGAAAACGCATCCCCGGAAGCAATGACTGATGAAGTAGAACGTCGCATGAACACCATTTTAGATGACAAAAAATTCCCAGTACTTCTTGGCGGCGAACACTCTGTCAGCGTAGGAGCCTTCCGGGCTATTGCCAAACACTACGGTAGCTTCTCTATTCTTCAACTAGATGCCCATTCCGATATGCGCGATGAATATGAAGGTTCGCCGTACAACCATGCTTGTGTCATGGCAAGAGGTAAAGACATCACTTCCAGTATTGTTCAAGTGGGAATCCGGAGTTCTGCCATTGAAGAAAAGCACAATATAGATCCCGACCGCATTTTCTATGCACACGAAATCAAAGAATCAGGAGATACCACATGGATGTACGAAATATCACAAAAACTACTAGATAATGTCTATGTCACCATCGATTTGGATGTATTAGATCCTGCATACATGCCCTCAACCGGAACGCCAGAACCCGATGGATTGAGTTATCGCGATGTACTTACATTATTAAGACTTATCAACGAACGCCACAACATTATTGGGCTGGATGTTGTTGAACTCTGCCCTAATGCAAGCAATAAAGCTCCGGATTTTCTAGCTGCAAAACTTATATACCAATTTTTAAGTTGTAAATTCAAATAACAAAATATGTTCACCGATATACTCATCATAATTACAGCCGTCATCTCAATAGTATGTTTCAACAATTACCAGCTATTTGAACGCTTATCCTTAAAACCTTATCGTGTTGTCCAACATCAGGAATGGTGGCGCATAATCACCCATGGATTTGTACATGCCGACTGGATACATTTATTGGTGAACATGTTTACATTTTGGTCATTTGGCGGCTATATTGAATCCGCATTCGGCTATTTAGGATTTGGCAAATGGGCTTTTCTGACGCTTTACTTTGGTGGAATGATAGCAGCCTCCATTTCCGATGTCATACGCTACCGGAACGCAGAATGGTACACTTCCATTGGCGCATCCGGTGCTGTATCTGCTGTTCTTTTTGCCGCCATCTTTTTAAATCCCTGGGATAAAATACTATTGTTCGCAGTAATTCCCATTCCCGGAATATTATTCGGTGTTTTATACTTAGCCTACTGCCAATACATGGCCCGCCAAGGAGGCGACAATATCAACCACAACGCCCACTTCTATGGCGCTGTATTCGGATTTATATTCCCCATACTATTAGAACCAAGACTATTCCAAATGTTTTTAAGCCACTTTTAGATAAACAAATACCTGACACGTATAGGCTTAGTATTCATGTCAGGTATTTTTCGTTATAATTTATAGTCCTGTCTACTCCAAATAAGTATATCCGTACAATCCGGAACGATAGTTAGACAAGAACTCTCGTCCTTCTTCCGGAGAGATAATTCCCTTTTTCACTGAAGACATCACCCAAACCTCTACGGTACGGGCCATACGCTTGGGAGTAAATTGTACATACTCCAATACATCTGCTACGGTTTCTCCCTCAATCACCTTGTCTATGACATATTCGCCATTCTTCACCTTAATGTGCACTGCATTTGTATCACCAAACAAATTATGCAGATCACCAAGAATCTCCTGATATGCACCAACAAGGAACACTCCAAAATAATAAGGCTCTTTATTATTCAACTCATGTACCGGCAAATGGTAAGAGAAATTACGCGTAGAGATAAAATTATTGATCTTACCATCCGAATCGCAGGTAATATCTTGAATAGTTGCCGATTTTGTAGGTTGCTCATTCAAACGGGACAACGGAATAATCGGAAAAATCTGGTCTATCGCCCAAGAATCCGGTAAAGACTGAAACAAAGAGAAGTTACAGAAATACTTATCCGGCAACATCTTTGCAATTTTCTTCAATTCATCAGGCGCATGCTTAGTAGCATCTGCCATTTCATATACCTCACGAGCCACAGACCAAAACAGACGCTCAACCTGAGCACGGGTATTCAAATCAATCAACCCTAAATTAAAAAGATTCAGAGCATCCTCACGACATTGCAAAGCATCATGCCAAGTCTCCAACAGACGCGGCTGATTTAAATTATCCCATAATTCGTATAACTCCTTTACTAATTCGTGAGCATTTTCATCTATTTCTTCAGATTCATCAAAAGCCGGAAGACTCGTACTTGCCAATGCCTCAAATACCAACACCGAATGATGAGCCGTCAACGAACGCCCCGACTCTGTGATGATATTCGGCTGTGGAAGTTCATTTTTCTCACAAACATCTACAATAGCAGAGACTGCATCATTCACATATTCTTGAATAGAATAGTTCATGCTGTTTGACGTGGCAGAACGTGTCCCGTCGTAATCAACTCCCAAGCCTCCTCCTATATCAACAAAATTGATATTATAACCCATCCGCTTCAACTGCACATAAAATTGTGAAGCCTCTTTCAATGCCGTTTTAATACGACGGATATTCGTCACCTGGCTGCCGATATGGAAATGAATCAATTGCAGACAATCAGCCATTTTGTTCTTCTCCAACAATTCCAAAGCATCTAACAACTCACTGGAATTTACACCAAATTTACTTACATCCCCACCGGATTCTTCCCACTTCCCGCTACCGGAACTGGCCAATTTAATACGAATACCGATATTAGGACGCACACCCATCTTCTTGGCAAGCCGAGCAATCATTTTCAACTCCATCAATTTTTCTACAACCAGATAGATACGTTTACCCATCTTCTGTGCCAATAGAGCTAATTCTATATAACTCTCGTCTTTATAACCATTACAAATAATCATCGCATCCTCATCTATGTCTATAGACAAGACGGCATGCAACTCGGGTTTAGAACCTGCCTCCAGGCCGATATTGAATTTATTGCCATGACTGACAATCTCCTCCACGACAGGACGCATTTGATTTACCTTTATCGGATAAATAATGAAATTCTTGGCCTTATAGCCATACTCCTGCGCAGCAGCTTCAAAACAATTGGATATCTTCTCAATCCGGTTATCCAAAATATCCGGGAATCTTAAAAGTACCGGAGCAGCCACATCACGCACCTGCAACTCTTCCATCAACTCCTTTAAATCAATTGAAGGACCGCCTACTTTAGGCGTCACTGCTACATGCCCTTTTTCATTAATAGAAAAATAACTCAGCCCCCAACCGTTGATATTATACAGTTCCGCTGAATCCTCAATACTCCATTTTCTCATTTCTACGTTTTGATAGCGATTATATAATGATTATAAACCTTTGCAAAACTAAGGTAATTAATTGACAATTAAAAGGCATGAACGCCTTTGTTTACATTTTTTCTATACCCTCTATCCCATTGCGCGACAGAATAAGGCGGAAACGCTTGTAATCAACATTTTCACTGCTCCTTAATTGCAGCAGGAAATTAATGTAGTAGATACGCTCCCCGTTAATGATTTCATAGCCCCCTTCATCTTTGGGAACTGCTATCGGCACCTCCGGATTTTCCATCTTTAATATAAAGGACGACACATTGAAGCGTAAAATATCATGAACTCCGGAAACATCATATTGGATATTCTCATCCAACACCTGCCCGTCGATTTGTACAAGCGTACGGTAAAGGATTATCTTTTCTGACATATGACGATTATTCGCTTCCAGGATATCCGAACGACCGCGCATAGACATCACTTCCTCCGGAACTCGGTCATCAGTAATAAAATCGACACCTTCCTTTATCCAGCCTATCGGTTTATCCTTGATACTGATAATGGTCTTGTTATCAAAATATTTTTTAGCAAGGCGGTGTACAAAATAATAGCGGGTAAGTTCCTTGATTCTATCCTTCAACATATAGCTCACCACCAAAGCAATAAACAACGGCGTAGTAAAATTCCCGTATTTCTGCTGAAAAGAAAATGATATCAAAGTTGCAAAAATCATTGAGATTCCTGCTGCAATACCGAAATAGAGTTGCTCCACCATCGCCCCGTCCTTTTTGCGGTCGGCTTTCAGAAACAGATGACTTTCCGTATATAGACGCAACATTCTTCGGCGGAACAACGCTGCACGATTATGATCAGGACTATGCCGCTCGACTACCAAATAACCCCGAGAACGACGATAAGCCACCTCATCACGGACAATCGTCAACAAACGCTCCTCCACTGAGGCAAAACAATCCTTGTCCTTCTTCCGGAGTCTTTCCAACAGTTTAAAGGTATAGAATTCCGCCTGATTGGACAAAAACTCATCGCCAAAACTATAAAACACCTGCACATCCTTCCCTAATCCTTCTCCAGGCAGCAAGACTTGCAATTCCCGATATTTTTTCAGAACACTCTCCACCCGTTGGATGTATGCGTCAATTGCCTTCAGGCGATTCTCAACAACAGAATAACGCCACATACGATCGACCTCTCTCCGCAAAGCACTTTTCGTGATAGAGCAGAACATTTTTACCTGATATTCCGCCTCTGCCAAATTCTCCGCTGTAGCATCAACGTTCAACTCATTAATAGCAACTTCCAAAAATTGAAACGGCAATGCCTCTTCATCGGCAACTTCCTTCAATGAATAAATAGGAGTAATCAGGCGAACATTCGATTTTACGTCACGATAGAACTGGTTCTTTGTGTAGGTATCATAATTTATATCCAGCGTATTCGGTACAAACATCCATGTATTAATCATAAAATCGCTATGCGGCTTATCCTTCCTTACCACATAGCCAATCTTAAATTCCACAACAAAGCGGTCGTGAATGCGCACTTGGACATCTATCATAACGACAATATTATGCCTACAAACTTAAAAAAAAATTCCGAAGGAACAATCTGCATCAAAATACAAAAAAAGCACACCCATCTATGGTGTGCTCGACAAGTCTGTCGAGATGACTGGACTCGAACCAGCGGCCTCCACGTCCCGAACGTGGCGCGCTACCAACTGCGCTACATCTCGTTTGCGGTTGCAAATGTAATAATTGTTTCAGGAAAAAATACTACATTTGCAGAAAAAATTTACAAATAATTTTTCACGATATGGATTCTATCAGACAAAATAAAGTTGCCCGTCTCATTCAGAGAGACTTAAGCGAAATGTTCCAACAGGAATGCAAAGAGTATACAATAGGCGCAATGCTTTCGATTACCACCGTAAGAGTGAGTCCGGACCTCTCGTATGCGAAAATATACGTCAGCATTTTCCCTTCCGACCGTTCAGAAAGCGTCATAAAAAGCCTGGACGAGCACAATAAAAGCATCCGCTTCATCTTAGGTAGGAAAATCGGCAAACAGATGCGTATCATTCCGGAACTGCGTTTTTTCGTAGACGACAGCCTGGATTATATCGACAAAATCGACGAATTGCTGAAATAACAGGAATATGCGGTTGCCTTTCTTTATAGCACGGCGCTATCTCTTTTCCAAAAAGAAACAAAATGCCATCAATATCATCTCCGCTATCAGCGTGACAGGGGTAACAATCGGCACGACTGCTCTTATTGTTGTCCTTTCCGTCTTCAACGGCATGGATGTGTTGCTACAGAAAAGCACCGACAGCTTTACGCCCGATTTAATCATCACTCCCGCAACCGGGAAGTATGCCTGTTTTGATTCTTCTTTCTACCGGACCGTCTCTTCCCTACCGGGAATCTCTTCGTATAACAATGTCATAGAGGAAAAGGCATTGGCTCGCTACGGAGAACGATTGCTCCCCGTGATTGTAAAGGGGGTCGAAAAAAGCTATGCCGACAATTCCGGCATAGCAGTCAATCTGCTGGAAGGAGCGTTTCAGTTGCAGACAGCCCAAGGCTACCAAGCCGTTATGGGATATGGAGTAGCAGCCCACCTGCAAGCTCCGCTCGGTTCCGACACTCCGATTCTGCTCTACTATCCCGATTCCCACAAAAAGACAAACACCACAGCGCTGAATACCGAACGGGTCTACCCCGCTGCCTATTTCAGTTCGCAACAGGACATAGATGCTCAATATCTCATCACGGACATACAGCTTGCCCGCACTCTGTTCAATGCCGGCAATCGGTTGTCTAAAGTAGAGATACGCTTGTCGGACCCTTCCCGCCTCAAGGCCGTCAAAGAGGCATTGGTTCAAAAATTACCCGACTCATATAATGTAAAGGACAAATACCTGCTCAATCAGGCATTTTACGCCATGATGAGATCAGAAAAATTAGCCGTATTCCTTATACTGCTGTTTATCCTGCTCATTGCCTCCTTCAATATTGTAGGCTCTATCTCTATGCTGATTCTTGACAAAAAAGAGGATCTTGCCACCTACAAAGCCATGGGCATGACCGACAAAAAACTGATTACCATCTTTAAGACCGAAGGGAATCTGATTACCCTGACCGGAACCGTCCTCGGGCTGATTATAGGAACAACCATTTGCCTTATCCAAGAAAAATTCGGCCTGATTACGCTGGGCGACGGCAGTTATATTGTCAATGCCTATCCCGTAAAATTAGTGGTCGGCGATCTGATGATCATCGTTGCTGTCGTTCTTTTTATCGGATATATCGCCTCTTATTTCCCCGTTCGTTATCTGATCCGCAAACTTTGCACCCAAGATTGAAATCCCAAGACTTGCAGATTTAAAAATGGGATAATATCTTTGGGGTCAAAGATTATAAACTGTATTATGAAACAATATATTCTGATATTTTTCTCACTTCTTTGCACATATACTGCCACTGCACAAGAGGAAAAAGAAGTAAAGGCAGTCATCGAAACCAATTTCGGCAATATGACTGTAAAGTTATATAACGACACACCTCAACATCGGGACAATTTCATTCGCCTGGCCAAAGCCAAGCACTATGACGGTACGCTGTTTTATCGGGTTATCAAGAACTTTGTCATACAGGGAGGTTCGTCGGACAGCCGGAATGCCATCAAAGGCAGTGAAATCGGTTACGGAAAACCCATTGTCATCGATGCAGAAATCAAACCGCACCATTATCACAAAAAAGGAGCCCTTGCCGCCCCTCGCCAACCGGACCGTGTGAATTTCTTCAAGGAATCCGACATATCGCAGTTCTATATCGTACAAGGAAGAAAGTATTCGTCCCAGGAAATGGAAATCATGGAGAAACAGGTCAATGTCCCCATAAAACGTGCGATTCAGAAAAAATACTACACACCGGAGAAAAAAGCCATCCTTGACACGCTCCGCAAGCAAAAGAAAGTGGCGGAGTTCCGAAAGATAGCCAATAAAATAAAGGCGGACATTGAATTTGAATGGAATGCCAACCCCAACAAAATATACATGGACGATGCCAAAAGAGAAGCCTACATCAATCAGGGCGGCGTACACCACCTTGACAAAGAATACACCGTATTCGGCGAAGTGATTGACGGCTTTGAAATCATTGATAAAATCGCTGCCGTCCCGACAGACAAAAGCGACAGACCATTGGAGGATATCCGGATTAAAGTACGCATCATAGAAGAATAGTATTTTTTGCTCTTTATTCCCTAATTTTCAACCGGCAATTTTCAATTTTCAATTAAATGCCTTAATTTTGTAGCCTTGATAATCAAAAGCATTGACAATGTTAGATCAGATTAACCAACTCATAGCAGAAATTGCAGGCTTTAATGCCGCCACTCCGGAGGAAGTGGAACAGTTCAGAATCAAACACCTGAGTAAAAAAGGTAGTATCGCAACTTTGTTCGACGACTTTAAAAATGTACCTAACGAACAGAAAAAGGAAATCGGCAAGGCATTGAACGAACTGAAGACAGCAGCCCTTAACAAGGTAAACGAACTGAAAGAACAGTTGTGTTCGTCAGACAACGGCAAAACCGGCATCGACCTGACCATGCCTGGCGACCCCTTGAATTTAGGCTCCCGCCATCCTCTGTCAATAGTAAAGAATGAAATATTGAGCATATTTTCCCGCCTTGGATTCACTATCTCCGAAGGTCCGGAAATCGAAGACGACTGGCATGTTTTCTCAGCCTTGAACTTCCCGGAAGAGCACCCCGCCCGCGATATGCAGGATACCTTCTTCATTGAAAAGCATCCGGACATCTTATTGCGTACCCACACCTCTTCCGTACAGGTTCACGACATGGAGACCCACACACCCCCTATCCGCCTGGTGACTCCGGGACGGGTGTTCCGCAACGAAGCCATTTCAGCTCGTGCGCATTGCATTTTCCATCAGATTGAAGCACTGTACATCGATGAAAATGTATCTTTTGCCGATTTGAAACAAACGTTGACCTACTTTGCCAAGGAATTGTTCGGAGCAGACACACAAATTCGTTTGCGCCCCTCCTATTTCCCGTTTACCGAGCCTTCTGCAGAAATGGACGTATCCTGTTCTCTGTGCCACGGGAAAGGCTGTAATGTATGTAAAGGCACCGGCTGGCTGGAAATACTCGGCTGCGGAATGGTTGACCCCAACGTGTTGGAATTAAACGGCATTGACAAGAACAAATATACAGGTTTCGCTCTTGGTATGGGTATCGAACGTATCACCATGCTGAAATACGGAATCAAAGACATCCGTCTGTTCTTCGACAATGACATCCGCTTTTTGGAACAATTTACAACAGCCATATAATGACTCTGTTTATTATGACCGACGAGAGGGCATGTGTTTTATAATACATGCCCTCTCATCGGTTATTTATCACTTTCCTGCCTGATGCAGCGTAAGCTGCGGGAATGGAAATTCAATACCCTCCTTATTAAAGGTGGCATATACAATTTTGTTCATATCAAAATAAACGTTCCAATAATCAGAACTCTCCACCCAAACGCGCACTGTAATATCTACGCTGCTGGCACCTAAAGAGCCCAGCACAATCAGCGGTTCGGGAGTTTTCAAAATACGTTTGTCGGCTTCGATGATACGCATCAGCACAGCCTTTACTTTATCAAAATCCTCATTATACTCCACTCCAAAAGTAAAATCAACCCGACGGGAATCTTTCTTGCTATAGTTGGTGATAGCATTACTGCTCAACGCACCATTGGGAGCGTACACAACCTTGTTGTCCGGAGTCACCAAAATAGTATGGAAAATCTGGATTTCCTGCACCGTCCCGCTAACTCCGGCGCCATCGATATAATCGCCTATTTTGAACGGCTTGAACACCAGCACAATCAATCCTCCGGCAAAATTAGACAGATTGCCCGACAATGCCATACCGATAGCCACACCGGCAGATGCCAATAGAGCTGCAAAACTTGTCGTCTCAACACCCAATTTACCGATTATGGCAAATGCAAGTATCAGATTCAACAAAATCTTCAAAAGACTTTTCAAGAAGGTCTGCACACTGATTTCCACATGTCGCTTTGCCAATATGTTGGAAACCAACTTTACAATGTATTTAATGATTATACGTCCGACGACGTATATCAAAATAGCAACCAAGATGTCTTTACCGGCATCTACTGCAAAATTCATCAACTTCTCCAGTACTTGACCAAAGTTGAAATTCATTTCAGGATTTACTGTAAATAACATAATTAAAATTTTTAAATGTGTATCTGCCCCACAACATTCCTGTTGGAGATAACAAAATTATATATTTTTCATGCCTCTACAAATCTTTAAATACAAAAACATCTCCAACAAAACAGAGTCCGTGTCACACTATAGATATCGCCCTCTTTTCTCCCGTTCCCCTCTTGCATACGTATATCTCAAAGCTATATCAAATATAAGATAACTATATCTTAAATATAACGATTTGTTATCTTTGATATAGTTTTGACTTGTATTTGTGTACTATCCTAAATAAGTTAACTTTAAACATAGTCAATATATGTCAGTAAGAAAAAGAAATGTAGTGACAGGTCG
>CAKVCR010000007.1 GCA_934725835.1 uncultured Odoribacter sp. | reverse complement strand
CCTCCCGACGTTCAACGTCCGTATAAAGACTGCTATAGATAATATCATACGTTCGTGAAATCCCTCTCGCATTTCGTACTTTATTTATATATTTCACACTTTCTTCCAAAGAAACAGATTCCGCAAGAATATAATACATTTCTGACAAACGAATCAACGGAATATTTTCATCATAATATGCATTCACTCCCAAGTATTTCCGACACATATTTTGATCATCCCCATGAATAAAGCCATATTTATTCTTATATCGAATATCATTAATACCACAAGTTAGGGATTCAAAAACCATCGCCCGGTTATTATCTGAAATCCACAACGAGTTGTTGAAAGGAAAAATATTTTTCCAAAAACCATTCAATTTCTCGCTCATATTATACATGGACAATCCCAAAAGCGTCTCATCGTGCATTGCAACATCTATCTGATTATCTCGCACCAAACTCAATCCGCATTCATTTATCACATTACGAGCATAAATCGCAGCCATCGTTTTGTCTCCAATCCACAAATATACTCTAGCCAGTAAAGCCTTCACTGCGTACTTGTTCATCCTATATCCCCGCTTCCCCATGAAATGTTCGTCAGCTTTAGCTCCCCAATTTACGTTGTCATTTTCCAATAATTTTTCAGCCCTTCTTAGATCATTCAAAATTTTATGGGCCAACTCATTTGCTGCCATCGGAGCAATTTTATCCGAGTTAAATTCATCTCGAAAAGGAACAACCTTAGCTGTCGAATCCTGATTATATATCGGTCCCCACATCCTCAATAGATCAAAATAATGAAATGCTCGTAATCCCAAAGCTTCCCCTTTGATTATCTCCCAATACCCCTCCGTCGTAATATAGTGTCCATTTGTCTCCAAGTAAGCTAACAAATTATTAATATTAGCAATATCCTGATACATGGCACTCCAAATAGATGCCAATATATTTTTCGGCTCGCTTTGATTTTTATAATCATATATCTTAGCTCGCACCTCATCCGAGTCTTTATTATTATCATAACGTTGCACGAGTTTTTCCATAAAATTGAACGTCATATGTCCCCCATATAACGACAAATCTGTCATACGACCATAAATTCCAATCAATGCACTCTTAAAACCAGATTCTGAGGTAAATAAAACTTCCGATTCCACATCTGTAGTAGGACTTACATTTACCCAATTCGAACAAGCGGACATCGTCATTAAAATAATCCAACTATACACTAATATTATTTTTTTCATCGTAGCTCCTCCACTTATTAATTAAACAATACAGACAAGGATAAATTGAAACTCCGTGCAAATGGATAGTCAAGCCCCCGTTC
Source organism: uncultured Odoribacter sp. (assembly GCA_934725835.1). Taxonomy (GTDB): domain Bacteria; phylum Bacteroidota; class Bacteroidia; order Bacteroidales; family Marinifilaceae; genus Odoribacter. Next base: position 23,734 of record CAKVCR010000007.1, on the reverse strand, counting down.
TTGCTTGATTGTTGAAAAAACTGCAATATCATTCATTGCAAAATTCAACGATAAGCTTTTTACTCTACAAACTTGCAAGAATTTAATTTTGGGGGGATTAAAACGATAGCCCAACGCAATAGAAGAAAATGATAACTTATTCTCTTTCTGCACAAACCGACTACTTTGGGGTGTATCATTTCCAATAATTTCGATAGACTTGTATTTCGCATTCGGATTATCCTTCGACCAGCGAGCCTTTATTGCCCGGCGATCTAAATTATAGGCAATGGCTGAATTTTCGATTTTATCCACAAGTGTTTGATTATAAATATAAGCTCCCAAGGAATAAGTAAATGCCAAACTCACTGACCAATTCTTGCATAAGAATGAAGAGGAAATCGAACCATTCCATTTGGGTTGAGAATTTCCAACTGAAACTTTATCTACAGCATCCCAAACGAATGTTTTCTTTCCATTACGCTTCAAATAAACTTCCTTACCCGTTGCCGGATCAATTCCTAAAGAACGAACTGTAAACAACTGATTCATCGATTTACCCTCTTCATAAATTGGAAGTGGTTCATCTTTTGAAGCCAAATTCTTCTCATTTAAAGCTTTCAGTACATTTGAGATCTTTTTAACAACGTTACGATTATGTGCTCCATTAATTCCTAACGTCCACTGCATATTACGTTCCCAATCATCAATAATCAATCCATTCATCTGTAAATCAACACCGTCATTTTTTACAGCGCCAACATTCATCATCATTGTCCTAAAACCAACAGAAGGTGCCAACGTATAATTCAACAACAAATTTTCAGTCAAATCATTGTAGTAAGTAGCACTAAAATTCAAACGATTTTGAAAAAAACCTAATTCCAAAGCCACACTTCTATTTTTCGTTTTAGACCATCCCAAATTGGAATTTCCGATTCCTTTCAATTGAGCACCCAAAACATCTGTCGCTGGATATGGAAACATTAATTCCCTAAAAGAATACATTTCAATTGCTTGGTAAGGTTCGTAACTTTGAGAGCCTGTTATTCCATATGACCCTCTAAGCACTAAATTAGATATAAAAGTATTTTCCAACCATTTCTCTTTATGCAGATTCCAACGGGCTCCAATAGACCAAAAAGGAGCCATCCCTGTATTCGACCCAAACTGAGAAGATAGATCTCCACGAATACTAAAATCCATTGAATAACGAGTATCGTACATATAACTAATTTGCCCGATTACTCCAACAGAACGAGAAGTTGATTCCATCCCGGCCACTCGATTATCCATTTCAAAACCAAATAAAAAATCGGTCATATTATCATTAGGAAATCCCTTGGCCGATAAGCGAACACTATTAGTTCGATTCTCTCTAACATTCCAACGTCCAAACAAACTGATTAAATGCTTCCTAAAAACCAAATTATAATTTATAGATGCATTCAAACTCCAAGAAAATGTCTCTCCCGTATTCTTTCTATAAGATCCCCTTTTCGTTAAATCTCTTTCATTCGCAAAATCGGTGTGATTCATGGATTTAAATACTTCAGAACGAGCCGTACCTTTGGTAAAAGAAGCAGAAGCATTCACGCGCAAATCTTCTCTAATAGCACACTCAATGGCAAAATTATCAGTCACATTAAAATTTTCAGTCATATCCTTGTAAGGAAACTGTATATTATACAAAGGATTGGTGATTTTTTCTCGTGACGTACCTGCCCCCATTGGCTTATACTCAATCAATTTCGTATAATTTCCATTCTCGTCCTTCACCCGATAATAAGGATTCAATTTCGTGTATTCTCCAAACGAGCCATACGGAGAATTATTCCCCTCTACATTAGAAAGACTCAACTGATTGCTTATATTCCATTTTTTCCTGCGATATTGTAAATTCAAACTCAATCCCATACTCGTACGGTCAGATTCTTTCATAACACCCGGACTACTACTATAATTTACATACAAAGAATATCTTAAAGCCTCATCTCCACCTCCCATTGAAAGAGTATGCCTATGAGTTACAGGCGTTCGTAAAGGTTTCGACAACCAATAAGTATTTACACCTCTTAAAATCTCCTGCTTATAGTGATTATAATAATTCATATCTCCTGCGCTTAGCGGATTAAATAATCCTGCACGTTTCTCATACTCCAATTTCTCTTCCGCATTCATCAAATTATAATCAGACAAATCTGGAACGGTAACACCAACATTCATCGAATAAGAAACATTCAACGCTCCTGGTAATGGTTTCTTTGTTTCAAAAACTAATACCCCATTAGCAGCCTCCGAACCGTAAATTGCCGTGGCTGATGCATCTTTTAATATTGTCACAGATTCTAACCGCTCTGGATCCAAATCCACGATACGTTGCAATGTCGTCTTAAAACCATCCAAAATAAACAAAGGCATATTGGGGCGATTGGAATAATCTCCCATTAACATTTGCAAATCATTGGCACTAGTGGGGTTCAATTGCACATCACCTCTCAATCTGAATTCCGGCATAGCATTCGGATCAGAACCGACTTTATTATCTTCTACTATTCGAAAACTCGGGTCAAAAACCTGCAATGCTTTTAATATATTAGTCGGATTTAACTTTTTCAACTCTGCACCTTTCACAGACACGTAACTTCCTGAAAAGCTTTCCACTTTCCGTGGAGCCATACCTGTTACAACAACATCTTCAAGTATTTCTTGATGCGGAGTCAACTTGATTTCCAAATCTTGCATATCTCCTGCCACAGTGACAACTTCCTCTTCGTAGCCAACAAATGAAACCAACAAAGTAGAGGTCTCTTGGGGCACATCTATAAAAAATTTCCCGTCAATATCTGTCACAACTCCCATTCCCTTAATCTCTCTCAAGATAATACTCGCTCCAGGAAGGGGATTTTTCGTTGACGCGTCAACAACCATGCCGCTAACTTTATAAATAGTCGCTCCTTGAATCGTTTTCTTATACTTCAAAACCACAATACGATTCTCCTGATACTTTACAGATACAGGCAAATCTGCCAAAGCAAGCACCAACACATAATCCAATTCACGTTCTTTTACGTTTAAAGACACTCTCTTATTAATATCTACTTGCGAATGATTATAGAAGAATCGTACTTCAGCCATTGATGCCAACGTATCAAGCACTCTATCTAATTTCATATCCTTCACATTCAATGTTATCCTCGTTTTTTTATAATCCTGTCCAAAAACAGACGAAACTGGCAGAAAAGCATATAAAAAAATACAACAAATTAATTTAATAATTAAATCTCGACATAAACACTTCCTTTTTTTCATAAGTTTGTATTGCTTTTAATTTAAAGAAATCAAAATCCAAAGCAGAGGGAATGTACTGCAATACGTTTCCTCTCCTAATCTATCGTATCACTTACAGCACATATTCCTAGTATCCTACTATTTCTTGTTCAAAACTTCTTTTACCTTATTAATCAACTCTTCTCCTCGCAACTTCAATGCAATCACCTTACCATCAGGAGCAATCAGAAGTGTATATGGTATAGAAGAGATATTACACAATTTCACAGGAAGTGTTCTCCACCCCTTCAAATCACTCACTTGAATCCACTTCATTTTGTTTTTCTCCACAGCATTCAACCATGCATCACGTTTCTGATCCAAAGAAACACCTACAATTTCAAAATCTTTCCCTTTACACTCTTTGTACAATTTTACCACATTAGGCATTTCCCGCATACACGGACCACACCAAGACGCCCAAAAATCCACCAATACATACTTGCCTCTCAAGCAACTCAATTTAAATGATTTTCCATCCTTATCCGGTAATTCGAAATCAGGCATATCACTTCCTACCTTAAATTCGGCCAAACGAATATATTCATCCAATTGTTTCGTATAAGGATGTTCATTCAAACTTTGCGATATCACCGCACGCAATTTTTTCAACTCATCAAGAGTAAGTTTCGATTTCATTACACTGAAGAGCATATACGGAGCTACCACCTGATCATAATATCTACGAACGACCTCTTCCTGTAGGTACAAAGCTCTACGATTCCCTTGCTCCGAACGCGCTTTAAAATCCCTCTCCTTTTCCTTCTCAGACTGGTTTCTATTCAACAAACGATCTATATTTGCTGAACGAAGCATACTATCTATGTTATGCCTCACCTCTGCCTTATAAGCACTAAAAATCTCATTATTAGCAGTTCCTGTAACTATACTATTCATAAAAAAATCAGAGTTAGCCTGAATTTTTACATTCCCCGGCTCCACCCAAACTGGAGTAAACGGGCTTAAGCTGTTCGGATCTCCACTTTTCACAAAATACATTCTCGGAACAATTACATTCTTCATAACAAACGTATAACGATTATCCACAACATCACAACTATCAATAATCTTAAATACTCCATCTATTTCCTCTTCTTCAAGCAAATAAACTTTCGTTCCTTTATAAATGCCATTTAACACACCTTGTATTGTACAATCTTTTGTTTCTCTTGAGATATTACTTTGCCCGAAAAGACTAACAAACGACATCAATAAACAACCTAACACTAATTTTTTCATACAATTTTTCTTTAAGATTTGAAAATTATTTAACATATAATCTATTGCTTTCCATTCGACACGACAAAGATGACGTCTCTCTCAATCGCAAAATAAAAGCATCGAAATTTTCCTTTTTATCAATTACCCCCGTGTAAACGACATCCTTACTTTTTTCATTCTCAAAAATAATCTCCACATTATACCAACGCTCCAAAACTTTAGCAACCTTCTCCAAAGGGCGTCCTTTAAATACATATTGTCCTCTCTTCCAAGAAATATAGTCATCTACATTTACAATCTTTATATCTACATATTCATTTTTCTTATCCCAATGCAATTGTCGGCTCGGAAACAAATCATACCTCTTGTCATCCACGAGAGCCACCACATGCCCTTCCACTAAGGTCACCTCTGCATACTTTTCGTCAGCATAAGAGTTTATATTAAAAGAAGTCCCCAACACCTCCACCTTCATTCCATCCAATATCACAAAAAACGGTCTACGTTCATCTTTTGCTACCTCCAGATAAATCTCGCCTTCTGCATAAATAATACGCTCTTTTCCATGAAAAGCGACAGGATAGCGCAAAGAAGATTTAGCATTCATCCATACACGGGTTCCGTCTTCCAAGATAAATGTAAAATCGCACTGTGAAGGCGTTGACAAAGTATTATATACCACTTCCGCACTCACCGAATCTACCCTGTCATATTGTATATATCCCTCTTTATTCACTGAAATCCTTGCCCCGTTTTCTTCTTGCAATAATTCTTGAGTATCCAAAACCATCTCCCTTCCATTGGAAAGCGTCAACACCGGTAAATTTCTTTGAATTGACTCCAAGCCACCCGTAAATTGCAGTTGTTCGGCTGTTCCCATCTCTTTCCTACTATAGTAGAACACAACAACCAATACAAGCACAATAATAACAGCCGCATAACGAGATAACGTTCCTATCCAATGTCGACGAGATTGCAATTTCTCTATTTTTTTAACAAAAGCATCAAATGCAGGTTGTACATTTGCGTTCTTATATTGGTCAAACTTCTCACGAATCATCGTCTCGGAACAAATTTGCTCGAACAGCTTCTGATTACATTCATTTTCCTCTCGCCACGTATCTAATTCTGCCTGTTCCTCTTTCGTCATATTCCCAGATAAACTCCTGAAAATCAGCGAGGACATTCTAAATAATATTTCTTTATCGTTTATCTGCATACTATGTTCAAAATTTCGTAATTAAACTTTTTTCATTCCCCTTTCTAAAAATAAAACGCACAACCTTCCAAAAGGAGGGGATTCCTTTTAAAAAAAATTACACCTAAAAACAACAATTATTGACGGATATTACATCCAAAGAAATTCTATCAAACAGAGCAACTCTGAATCTTTAAACCGGACGGTCAATTTTTTCTTTCCGATACTCTTATATTCCTTCACTGTATCCACGGAAATATGTAAACGTTCTGATATTTCCGATGCTTTCAAACCGTCCAATGTCATCATCATGACTATTTTACATTGAGGTGGCAAGGTATCGATAGCTGCCATCAACCGAGCATAAACATCCTCTTCCAATACCTTGTCCCAAAAAAGCTCCTCTTCTTTTTGCGAGGACAGAACATTCTGATAATATTTATCCCGAACTTTCTGTTTCCGAGAATAACTAATACATCTATTTTTCAGAGAACTATATAAAAAATACTTAATATCATTCTCTGTCTTAAACTTATAATCGCTTTCAAACAAGGAAACAAACACATCCTGCACCAAATCTTCCGCTACATCATTATCTTTCACATAATAATTTGCCAAAGCCTTCAACGCCACATAATAGCATTGATACAAATATTGATAGGCCCGATTATTTCTACGAGCCAATAAATCCAACAATACATCCTGCTCCAGCATTCTTTCCTCCATGAAAAATACTAAAATTCAAAACTATGAGCAAGTTTAATAAAATTCTGTCAGAAATCAGCAAATTTTTCAGTTAAAAACATCAGTCGTGTAATCGGTAATTTTGCAGCATAACCTCGTCCCTACTCTATGACAACTCTACGATACATCTATATCATATCTATATAAAACATATTTATCAACTTATTGAAAACTTATTAAAATGTTATTATTATAAGCTTTTGATAGGCTTTTAATAAGCTTTCAATAGGCTTTTACATAGATTTGATATAGAAATGACACGGATTGGACATTGAATTGAGAATATGTATTGCAAGCTGAAAATTATTTTTCAATTATTTCACCCCATTCCACAACTTAATCGTAATAGGTATATATTAAAAAAAAGATAGAAATGGAAAATCTAAATCTGCACTTCCACATATCCAGACTCATTGTCAAGAGTTTTCAAAAAGAACTATCACAGCAAGAGCAAAACGAACTCCACCGCTGGTTAGAAAATCCGACGAATCTGGAATTATATAATTCTTTGTACCGCAATCACATACAACACCAAACATCGTCCACAAGCAGACCCGATATCAATCTGGATGACAATTGGCGAAAATTAGAATCGCACATCATGTTTAAAAAACGTCCATCCATTCAACGGTGGATGAAATATGCCGCCATTTTGGTGCTGCCTGTAGTGTTTGCACTTATTCTGCTAACCAGACAACAGTCGTCGGAACCGTCAGCCTCCTCTTCTGTAACAGCAGAGGTTCCACAACCGGGCTGCACCAAGGCTGTCCTATTCTTAACCAACGGCCAACATGTAGACCTAACACAACAACAGGAATTATATCATCCAAACGACTCTACAATCATTCTCAACAATCAGGACAACACCTTGACAATAATACAAGCAGGCTCAAACAATATCTCACAATCAGATTATCAAACCATTTTCGTTCCTATAGGCGGAGAATACAAACTTGTCCTTGCCGACGGGACTAAAGTATGGCTGAACTCTGACAGCCGCTTAAGATTCCCATCAACATTTGTTGGTGACAATAGAATTGTCGATCTGGAAGGTGAAGCTTATTTTGAAGTCGCACCCAACAAGGAAAAACCATTTATTGTAAAGACCTTACAAATGGATATAGAGGTTTTAGGAACTTCATTTAATGTAAATACATACAATAAAATGCAGACAGTGACAACTTTAACATCCGGAAAAATAAAAGCAGTCTATAACAAGCATAAATATGAATTAAAACCCGGATATCAAATCCGTAACAATACAGAGACAGGCAAAATTGAAGTTATTAAAGTTAATACTGGTTTATATACTTCATGGAAAGATGGCTACTATTATTTCGAGGCCTGCAAATTAATTGACATCATGGAAACTCTTTCAAGATGGTACAACATAAAAGTTATCTTTCAAAACCAATATTTGCAAAATATAGAATTTAGTGGTTATTTAAAAAGAGATGAAAATGTTTCGACGTTATTCAGGAAATTTGAAAAAATGAGAGATATATGTTTTACTTGGCAAGGAAATAATGTAATGATTAATAGAAAAAACAACAGATAGAAACTATCGTATAACATACATACATATTCTTTTTATCGTCTATAATAAGACTGAGAAGTATATTTTATTAACCTAAATCTATACCGTTATGAAAAAAGATTGGAGTAAGCGAAAATCCATAAGGTGGATTTTCAAACGAAAAGTTTTATTCAAAATAAATGTATCCTTTTTGCTTATTATTTGTGCATTGCTGCAAGTAAATGCAGAAACATTGGCGCAACAACGCATAAACCTTAAGTTGCAATCAGTAACATTAGACAGAGTATTTCAAGAACTGAGCAATCAACTGAAATATGAATTTCTTTATAATCACTCAGTTGCAAAAACGAAAGGTCCCATAACCTTGGATGTTAAAGATAAAGATTTACACTCGCTGTTAAATGAAATACTTACGCCATGGAATATGGAATACGTATTAGATGAAAGCACTATTATTGTAAGAGAAAAGCTTAATCCTCAAAATCATTCACAAATTCCCAAAATAGTAGTAAAAGGGAAGGTTACTGATAAAAAGAACAACGTTCTTGCCGGTGTATCTGTTTTTGTAAAAGGCACCACAGTCGGCGTAGTGTCTGATGCAGACGGGAATTACCAAATAGAAATACCTCAGATGGACGAGATTATACTAATATGGAGTTTTGTCGGCATGAAGTCTTTTGAAAAAGAAATATCAACAAACCAAACGACTCATAACATAGACGTCATATTAGAAGAAGAGACTAAGGAAATAGAGGAAGTAGTAGTAACAGCATACTTTGAGAGAAATAAAGACAGTTTCACCGGTGCTTTAAAAACTGTTACAGGAGACGACTTACGCAAAATATCCACAACAAATATATTTGCAGCCTTATCGGTTTTAGATCCATCAATTCAAATAAAGCCCAACAATACACAGGGGTCTAATCCCAATAATTTACCTGATATCATTATCCGCGGAACAAGTTCTTTAAATGCGAGCCAAACAGTAGGTGTAAATGCCCCTTTGATAGTTATTGACGGAGTGGAATCAACTATTCAAGCTTTATATGATATGGACATTTTTGACATCGCAAGTGTAACAACATTGAAAGATGCATCTGCAACAGCTCTTTATGGAGAGCAAGCAGCAAATGGAGTGATTCTTGTGACTCGTAAAAATAATATTCAAAAAGAACTTCGTCTCTCTTATAGCATGACGGGGAAAGTAGATTTCCCAGACTTATCGGCATATGACTTAATGGATGCGCGTGAAAAACTTGATTTTGAATTAAAATCCGGTCTTTATGGAGATCCTAACAATGATGCCAATTATACAGGAGAGGACTATGTAAATGTATATTTACCTAAACTTGCACTGGTAAATAGTGGTATCAATACTGATTGGTTGGCAAAACCCTTACGAAACGCATTTTCTCATAACCATAGCCTCAACTTAAGCGGAGAAGGTTCTGGACTTACCTATCAATTAACTGCAAATTATGGAGATACCAAAGGCGTCATGAAAGCAGACAGCCGCAAAAGATTTGGATTTGGAGCCTATTTTTCATACAACTATAATCAGAAATTAATTTTTACACTTCGGGCTAATTATGCACAAACAAACGTCAAAAACTCCAAATATGGAAGCTTTTCACAATATGCGATGGCTAATCCTTATGATGCTCCCTATGGTGCAGATGGTAAACTTAGGCAATATCTTTCCTATAATCTCAGAAATCCTCTCTATGAAGCTTCTCTATCATCATTTTCAACTTCCAAAGCAAAGCAATATACCATAAATTTAACAGGCCGTTGGAATATTATAAAAGGTTTTTTTATCTCAGGGACGGCCAATATTACAAATATTGATTCAAGGAATGATGACTATACATCCCCCTTATCACATAAATATTCACAAGAAGTTGATGCTGCTAAAAAAGGGATGTATACAATAACGTCATCAGAAAGCATTGCTTATTCTGGAAGAATAACATTTAATTTCAATCAAAATCTTGATGAGTTAGGTTCTATGATTTCTGTTAACGCTGGTGGTGAAATAAATAAAGATAAAAATTCACCATATTCTTTTTCTGCACAAGGTTTTTTAAACGATAAATTGACAGATATTACTTTTGCTCATCAATATCCAACAAATACCTCTCCGAATGGTCAAAGTGATATTAGTACTCGAGTAGCTTTTATTTCTGCTGCAAATATAATTTATAGAGGAAGATACTTTATTGATGGCTCTTTACGTTTTTCCGGTTCTTCCAAATTTGGTAAAAACCAACGTTGCGAGCCATATTGGAGCACAGGTATAGGCTGGAACATTCACCGTGAAAGTTGGTTTACAAACACAGACGCAGTTAATCTATTGCGCTTACATGCAAGCTACGGACATACAGGAAGTTTGAATTTCGCTTCATATCAATCAATCACAACCTATCGTTACGATGCCGAATTAAATGGGAAAGTTAGCACAGGAGCCGTTCCAATTACTTTAGGCAATCAGGATTTAAAAGCTCAAGTAACAAAAAATATAAACATTGGTGTAACATCTTCCTTATTAAAAGAAAGGCTTGAGGTAAATTTTGATTATTACAACGATCGAACAGTTGATATGATTGTCCCTATTTCGATGCCCTACTCTTCAGGTGTAACAACTGTAAGCAGCAATGTTGGCGAGCAATTAAACAGAGGATTTGAATTTTCATTGTCAGGCGTTATTATAAACCAAAAAGATTGGTACTGCCGTTTAAATTTGAATGGCGCTAAAAATTACAATGAATTAGTAAAAATAGGTGACGTCCTTCGTAGTCAAAATAGTGAAAATGCAGCAAAACTGAGTACTTCTCCTACACAATTATATATAGAAGGCAAATCTTCTACAACATTGTATGCTGTCCGTTCCGCCGGCATAGACCCTGCTGACGGACAGGAAATCTTTATTACAAAAGATGGGAAATATACCAAAGTATATAATGCAGACGATAAAGTTGCGTTAGGAGACACAGAGCCCAAATTAAGAGGCTCTATTTCTGCTATGCTTGCATATAAAAATTTCAGCTTTAACATTAATGCGCAATATTCATTGGGAGGATACATTTACAATTCAACAAGAGCAGATAAAGTCGAGCTCATCAACGCAAAATATAATGCAGATAGAAGAGCTTATACAAAACGCTGGGAAAAACCGGGAGATGTTGTTGAATATGTAAATAAAAAATCAGGAGAATCAACAACAAACATACACTCATCCAGATTTGTTGAAAAAGAAAATTATCTAACAATACCTGCTATGTCATTTTCTTATCAATTTAATAGAGATTTAGTCAAGAAATGGGGATTCCATGACTTAAATTTAAATCTCTCATTGAATGATATTGCATATTTTTCAACAATCGTACGAGAAAGAGGTACATCCTATCCTTTTGCCAGGAATATCAGTTTTACAATTAGTGCCAGATTTTAAATATACTACAATATGAAAAAGATAAATATAATATACAGTTTATTTCTGGTTGTCTTTTTTACATCTTGCAGCAATTTCCTAGATGTAAATCCGAAAGCCGAAGTTGTCAATGACGATATGTTTGACAATGTTCAAGGATGTGAAGACGCAATCACAGGAATATATGGAAAGCTAAAAAAGAATGAAATGTATGGAGAATACTATAACTGGGGTGTTTTTGACATTCTATCCCAAGATTTAGATTGCGGTCCACAAGTTACACCTCAATACTATTTAACCCTATACAACTACAAGGAAACTGCTACAATTTTAGAAGCTATGTGGAAAGAACCTTATGAAATTATAGGTTATATCAATAATGCCATTTTCAATTTAGAGAAAAAAACTGCCGGAACTTTCCCTTATTTGAATCTGTACAAAGGCGAACTATATGCCTTGCGAGCAATGCTACATTTTGATTTAGTCAAATGCTTTGCTCCGCATGTTGAAATAAAAGGAGATGCTCAAGGAATCCCCTATGTTACAGAATACTCCTTTAAGCACACTCCATTTTCAACAGTTAGAGGAGTTTACGAAAAAATCATTGCTGATTTAAAAACTGCTCAAACTAATTTGGAAGAAGACAAGAATAATTTAAGTTGGCCTAGAAACGATACGGATGACAAAATCACGAATTTTCTAAAGTACCGTCAGACCCACATGAACTATTATGCTACAACAGGATTATTAGCTCGTGTGCTAAGAATGAAAGGTGATTATAATGCAGCTCGCACAGAAGCACTAAAAGTCATTAATTCTAAATGCTTTCCTCTCGCATCTAAAGATGAAATTGTTTCTTTAGTTGCCGGGAATCTATCATCCAAAGAGACTTTATTTGGCATATATTCCACAAGATATGTCGAAACAACAAAATTAAGACTTTATGATGGTGCATCTTGGACGAGTTATGCTCCATACCAAACATCTACCGGAGGACAATTCCTATTCGATTATCAAGAAATATATTCAGCCGATTTAGGAGAAAATGCCGGACTTGATAATCGTTTGTCATGGATACGTAGTTTAGAATTGGGAGGAACCAGGAAGCATTTATTAAAAAATGTAGACGTTACATATATAGAGAATGCACAAATGAGTCCTACATACCGTAAATTGATTGATGGAATTTCTCTAATCCGAGTACCAGAAATGTATTATATTGTAGCAGAAGCTTATATACGAGAAAATAATTTATCAGAAGCCGCAAATTATATAAACGCAGTGTTATTATCCAGAGGATTAACTCGTTTAGAAGATAGGACTCCTCAATTAACACCTTCTTTGGACCTATTATACAGCGAACGTTATAAGGAATTATATGGAGAAGGACAACGATGGTTTGATATGAAAAAATTGAATTTAAATATCCGTTCGAATACAGAGCTGAAGGAAATCGCTGCTTCAGATGTATTATATGTTTTTCCGATCCCGGAAAAAGAATTCGAATATAGAACTCAAGAAAAAAACTGAATAATATGAAACGATTAATATTTATATTGAGTATAATATCATTTTCACTAAACTCATGTGAAAACGACAACTATCTTGTGTATGACGTAAATCAAATGGATGGCATCTTTTTAGATTACAACGAAACCAATGACTCTGTATTTTATAATTTTGGGTTTGATACTAAGAATGAATTCAACTACTTTGTCAAAATAAAACTATTGGGGATGCCCAGAAATTACGACAGAACGGTGAAAATAAAAATAAACTCAGGGAAATACGCAAATGATGAATTTATTGCCGCAAAAAATTCATACTTTACTCTACCAACAGAATTTATTTTTCCAAAAGATTCTGTTGAAGCAAAAATTCCCGTCATATTACACCGAGATTCTGAATTAGAGAATATTCGTGCCATACTAACTTTTGAATTAGAAGATTCAAAAGATTTGCTGGTAAAAGGACATTCTGAATTTACAATTACTTTTGACGACAAAGAGCCAATCATGCCTGCATGGTGGGCAACATACAAATGGGGAGCATTTACAAGATTTAAAGGACAGTTATTTTTCAAATATTTTTGGGAAATGGAAAAAGAGAACAAGTATTTATTTGATAAAATTGTTGCTCGCTGGGGACGCAATCTAGATATTCCACCTTTATTGTATATGAACAATCCTCTTGTTGCTTATCCATATGCATTTGCTACATATGTAGAAATGAAAATGTGGGAGTATTCAGAAGCTCATCCGGAATTAAAGCTAGACATACAAAAACCAGAATTTTATTAAATTGATTGCTATGAAAAAATTATTTCAATATATGATGTTGGGACTATTGTTGCATAGTTGCATTAATGATGAGTCTCAAATGTTATTCCCTGAGGATAACCCTAACTTTTCACATATAACCATCACTTCTAATTCTGATACGATAAGCGTTGATTTAGGACAAAAAGTTTATTTTAAGCCAACCATTACGCAAGAAAAAGAAAAGCCGCTGCAATATCGATGGAGTGCCAATAGATTAATAGCAGGGACGACCATTGGCAAGGAGTTTGAATGCGGAACGGAAGGTGTCCTTGATTATATGTTTACTGAGCGGGGGTTATACAAACTTAAATTAGAAGTTAAAAATGAAGATTATAGCGAAGTTAAAGCCTGGACATTAGAAGTTCGTGCTTATGACCGAGGTTATTTTATTGCAGGAAATGATGAAACCACAGGGGTCTCTACAATTTCATTTGCAAGAGAATTATCTCCTACAGATATATTAGAAGGGAAATCCATGGAGTTTTCTGTAGATATTATTAAAAAAATCAACCCGCAATATGACATTCGCAATGTCATTCGTATAGCGAAATCCATTATACAATACGGCAAGAAGGACGCAAATCTTCATATTTTTACAAAAGACAAGATTTATGTCGCCGACCCTGAAACATTTGAAATATTTTGGGTCGTAGATTTTTCATCGTTTTCCCCACAAGAAACAATCGTTAACGTTGGTATTATGGACTCTCATACGACTACTGCATATTTATTAACTTCAAACAATAGGATTATTGGTTATAATAAAAATGAATTTGGCGTTTACGAAATCACTCAAAATAATCTTTCTTCCCAATATGCAGATAAGTTTTTTCCTGATTTATTTTCTGTTACAGGAGCAAACATGAATCAGTGCTATTATTGGGTCAAAGACAACAAAATATATACAAATATTCCTTATTTTGAATATTACGGAGGAGAAAATCCTGCCAATAATACAATGCTTAAAGTTGAAGATACATTTGTAGACAACGGACGTCCTAATGAATACGAGGGGTATGACATCCTTGCTATATATAATATGAATGGAGATTATTTTGCAGGACAAAATACAAATGCATTTTCAGTAAGCCAAAGCAAATCTGATCGCAACCATTACATGCTTGTCGAATTCACAAGTGGCTTAGACGCATTTGAATCTTTTACGAATGTTGAATTTGACTGTCCTGAAGCGACCTATCATAAAGATTTACGCTTAATTCCTAATGGGCGCTACAATTCCGTATATTATGCAGATAATGATAAAGTCTTCGTATGGTATCCTCTAAACGTAGCTCCTAATAATAAATTCCCAACAAAAGCTGCATTCAATGTAGGAGCTGGCAAAGAAATAACCTTTATGCGTGTAAGCTATGATATGAGAGAACTATACGTAGGATTCTACGATCATAACAGCACGGCTGAATTAAAAGGAGGCTTCTATATTTACGATGCATCTAAAATAGGAATAACCAGCAATTTACAACCCACTAAAAAATTTGAAAATATAACTTCAAAACCTGTAGATATTATTTATAAATCACTAAATCAAGATTTATACAAACCCGCAGATTAAGATATATTGCAATATAAATCATATATAAATATTACTAATGAATAAATTACATATAGCATTACTTGTCCTGTGCAGCTTTGCCTGCCAGGACAAAACTATTTGCACATTATCCGGAGACATTAAGACCGGCAGAGTCAGCACAATATCATTCCAAGGCAATGATACTACATTTAACATCACACCGGACAGTAATGGACATTTCAGCGTAACGATACCTGCACAAAAGATACCCTTCGTTACACTTGCAGGAGTGGTTGAGGATGAGAATAAATGGCAATTTTCTACTCCAGTGTATCTAAAGGCCGGAACAAACATACATATGACGATGAATTTTGTCAATACAAAATCAGAATTCAAAACAAAAGACGACAACAATCAAGCTCTTCAAAATTTCAGAGAACATAGTCAAGAACAAAATCAAAATCTATGGACAACAACTCCCGCTCCTGACAGCGTAGAACATTTCTTATCCCATTTCATTGAGAAAGCTCGAGAAATCAACGCAACCTTGCCTCTAAACAAGGAGGTACAGGAGTACATTACCACATGGGCCAACATAAGATATTTGAGTGCAGTCTTAAATTTGAAATTCATCTATTCACGTATTCCGGATTGGGAGGTACCATCAAATTTAAAGTTGCCATCAATTCCACAAACTTGTGACATTGCATATTGGAAGATGTTCTATGATTGCCCAATGCACGTATCAACCTATTTAAATCAACATAGCCGAGTACCCGAAGAACAATTGCGTCTACTTCAAGAGCAATTCAAGACTTTAGACCTTCGCATTGAGGTCACAAATCGAATTATTGAAAACTACCTACGTAATTATAGCTACTCAGATGAAAATTATTCACGTCTGGAAAAACTTACAGCAGAACTTCCCAACCGCGAGAATATACTGAAACGATATCGTGCAAAACAATATTCTATTATAGGAGCTCCGATACCTGATGTCAGTTTTGAAGACAAAAATGGTAACAAACATAAACTATCTGACTTTAAGGGTAAATACATATATATTGACTTATGGGCTTCCTGGTGCAGCCCTTGTGTAGGAGAAGTGCCTTATTTACAAAACCTAGAGAAGAAGCTTAAAAACAAAAATGTTGTATTCGTGAGTATTTCTCTAGATTCCCATCGTTCAGAATGGGAGCAAAAAATGGAACAATTAAAAATGCATGGAAACCAATGGCGTGCTACTGATGATACTTTTGCAGGAATGTTAAATGTTAATGGGATTCCTCATTTTTTGATTTATGGGAAAGATGGTCGTCTATTGGAATATAAAACTTTACGACCTTCAGATTCAATGATTCTGGAAAAATTAGAATCTCTTCATTAATAAAAAACAGAGCTGACATAGCTCTGTTTTTTACTATAGCTTCTCTAAAATCATCTCTATCACCGGAACAAGAACTGCAGTCATAATACCCATCACCCCTATTGCCAAGCCACTAATGGCGCCTTCTATAGAGCCTAACTCCATTGCGCGGGCTGTCCCTAATCCATGTGCGGCAGACCCTAATGCCAAGCCACGGGCTATGCGGCTTTTTATTCCTAAACGCTCCAGAATAAACGGACCTACAATGCCTCCAAAAATACCAACAACGATTACAACTACTGCTGCGATAGAAGGAATTCCTCCCGACTTCTCGGCAATACTCATTGCAATGGGCGTAGTCACTGATTTAGGTTCTAATGAAGCAACCAATGCATGGTCGGCTCCAAAATAACGTGCAATAGATACCACACTTACAATGCCTGTAACACAACCGACAAATACAGACGTTATTATAGAAAGAGCGTTCCCCTTCAAATGCTCTAATTGCTCATACAACAAATAACCCAACACAACAACTGTCGGTCCGAGCATGAAACTAATAATACGACTTCCTTTTTCAAATGATTCATAAGTTATACCCAGAAGATGAATCCCCAATGCCAACAACGGTATTGACACCAGCAGAGGATGCAAAAAAGGCAACTTAGTCTTTCTATAAAGCCATAAGGCAAATAAATAAACTCCGATAACAAAGGTGAGAATAAATATTTCTGAATTTAATAATGTTTCCATTTACAAGTAATTAATTTATCTGTCTTCTGCCCCTTTACGATGTCTTTCGAACCACTGCTGAAGAGAAGCCACCACAACAATAACAATAACCGTACTCACCGCACAAGCCACGAGAACTGCCTCCCAATATGCAGACAAAATATCCAAGGCATTAACAATACCCACACCGGCAGGCACAAAGAAGAGTCCCATATTATTGCATAAAAAACCCGCCACAGGCTTTAAAGTATCAGGCTTGACCAACTTCATACACAAGGCTACAAACAATAATACCATCCCGATTACACTGCCTGGAATAAAACCATTCAGCAACCAAGCGGTGAGTTCTCCCAAGCAATAAAATAACAATACAATAAAGATTCCCGACAACATAGTACTCTCTATTAAAAATATCAGCAAAAATACAGCATCTCCCTATATGATATCCACGAATCCGATTTTTTCGACACAATAATCAACGAAAACGAGTGAATTAACCATGTCGCATACAAATACCGGCACCAAAACGCCCAGCAGTCTTACCTTGTCGACGATAAGAAAAGAAGGTCTCTCTGCTACATACAGAGCACTCTCCTGCCACCTCTATGTTGGAGTCGACTAATCCTGCATTCAATAATTCTCTGCGATTAACTTCCCAAAGATTCACCTGAAATTTCCCATTGCGCACTCCCACATGGACCAAGTCGGGGAAAGAAGGTCTGAAAACTGCAGCCACTTCCTCATCAACCTCAAAACAACACGGACCGATAGATGGGCCGATTGCAGCTAAAATATCCTGAGGGACACAACCCAAATGCTGCATCGCTTTGACAACTTCCCCCACTATATTAGCCGCAGAGCCTCTCCACCCAGCATGCGCAGCTGCAATTACACGATGCTTATAATCATAAAACAAAACGGGGACACAATCTGCCGACAATACCATTAAACAGACTCCTTCACAATCTGTCACCATGGCATCTGTCGCAGGAAGACGACTCGCTGCATCCAAAGCACCTTTCCCCGCATCCTCCCGTGTCACTACTGCAACATGCGTTCCATGCACCTGATGTCCGGTCACTAAATTATTTGCATCAAAGCCAACGGCTCTTGCCAATAATTTGCGGTTTGCGCATATTGTTGACTCCTCTTGCCGCTCTGAAAAACCTATTGTCCGCTCCCCCGAAGCAACAAAATGCACCAGTTCGTTATTCTCTGCCAAGTGCTCAAAACGATAATAACTAAATAATGAATTGCCAACCTTCTGTAACATAAACATCCATATTTTCTCTACAGGACAAATATAAACAAAATCCTGCTCATTATAAGAGGAGAAAAAAAGTTCTTGTTTTTCTTTGATGTTTATTATGAATGGATTATCTTTGCCGTCCGATAATGGAAAGAATAATTATAAAATTTTACATACGATGAAAAAGGGCATACATCCTGAAAATTACAGACTGGTGGCATTCAAAGATATGTCTAACGGTACTACAACGCTGACAAAATCAACTGCAGCAACAAAAGAAACTATCGAAATCGACGGTGTTGAATATCCATTAGTAAAATTGGAAATCTCCAACACATCACACCCGTTCTATACAGGAAAAGTGAAATTGGTGGACACTGCCGGACGTGTGGACAAGTTTATGAACCGTTACAAAGACCATTTGGAAAAAAGAAAGAAATAATCTTTCGACAGTACAATACAACGCCGCCTGGTTTAGGCGGCGTTTTTTTTACCATATCAACGACAAATCGAATAATGGCACAAGATTTGCCTTGTATATAGGACATATTATAAAATGTGTCTATATGACATTTTGTCATACAAAAACTATATATTCGATAACCATTAAAATATAAGGGTCATTACCAATGAGCAAAATAAATTTAAAAGTAGACTTGTTAGAAGCATTAGGAGAAGACCTTGCCGGCTTCATCCCAGTCATTGCCGATGAGAAGGAACTACTCAACGAAGACATAAAAATTCCGGATACATTGCCTATTCTTCCGCTGAGGAACACTGTGCTATTTCCGGGTGTTATTATTCCCATCAATATCGGACGCAAGAAATCACTCCAATTGATTCAAGAAGCCAACAAACGCGGCGACTTGATTGGATGTATTGCACAAAAAGATACCGATATTGAGGAGCCGAACTATGGTGATTTATACAAAATAGGTACGGTAGCATCCATCGTGAAGATTTTGGAAATGCCCAATGGCACAACGACAGCGATTATACAAGGAAAGAAACGTTTTTTGCTGGAGGATATTCTATATTCCGACCCTTATCACGTTGGGAAAATATCTGTCAAACAAGAAGAAGCTATTCCTGAAAATGATCCTGAATATAATGCTATTGCAGAATCTTTAAAAGACATGGCTTCTAAAATAGTCCGTTATTCCAACGAGATTCCCAAAGAGGCCAATATCGCTTTGCGACACATTGAGAGCATGCTCTTTTTAATCAACTTTATCTCTGCAAATACGGATATTCCTTATCAAAACAAACAAGAATTGTTGGAAATAGATAATCTCAAAGGACGTGCACTCAAGCTATTGGAGATTCTCAGCCAGCAATTAAATCTTTTGGAACTCAAGAATGACATCCAAAAGAAAGTAAAAAACGACATAGACCAACAGCAACGGGAATATTTCCTTCATCAGCAAATGAAAACTATTCAGGATGAATTGGGGGGAAATCCTATTGACGAGGAATTTCAGGAACTAGAAGACCGGGCCGCTCAAAAAGAGTGGAATCAAAACATCCACGATTTATTCAATAAAGAACTGAATAAAATGAGGCGTTTAAATCCACAGTCGCCCGACTATTCCGTACAGTCAAACTATCTACATGAAATGCTTGAATTGCCCTGGAATCACTGTTCAGAAGACAATCTCGATTTGAATCATGCGCAAGAGATATTGGATGCAGACCACTTTGGATTAGAAAAAGTAAAAGAAAGAATTCTTGAATATCTGGCAGTGCTCAAATTGAAAGCCGACATGAAATCACCTATTCTGTGCTTATATGGACCTCCGGGAGTTGGTAAAACATCTTTGGGTAAATCTGTTGCCAAGGCCATCAATCGTGAATTTGTTCGCATGTCATTAGGCGGTTTGCATGATGAAGCAGAAATTCGAGGACACCGCAAGACATATATCGGAGCCATGACCGGACGTATCTTACAGAACATCAAAAAAGCAGGAACATCCAACCCGGTATTTATCTTGGATGAAATCGACAAAGTAGGTAAAGATTTCCGTGGTGACCCTCAATCAGCTTTACTGGAAGTGTTGGATCCGGAACAGAACAATGCTTTTCATGACAACTTCTTGGATGTTGACTATGATTTGTCAAAAGTTATGTTCATTGCAACGGCCAATGATTTGAGTACCATTGCAGCTCCCTTGCGCGACCGCATGGAGATTATTGAAGTCAGTGGATATCTGATGGAAGAGAAACGTGAAATTGCCAAACGGCATTTAATTCCAAAGCAATTGGAAAACCACGGTATCACAGCTGACAACATCACTATTCCCGACAATATCATTGAGTATATTATTGATAAATACACTCGTGAATCCGGAGTTCGCGGTCTGGATATGACAATTGCTAAAGTTATGCGCCATGTTGCCCGCAAAGTAGCCATGAACAAAAAATTCACAGTCACCTTGGATGAAACCAAAGTGAAAGAGTATTTGGGGAGTCCGATTTTTTCTAGGGAAGAATACCAAGGCAACGAATTGCCCGGAGTCGTGACAGGTCTCGCCTGGACTGCTGTCGGAGGAGAAATCCTGTTCATTGAATCGAGCTACAGCAAAGGGAAAGGTTCTTTGACATTAACAGGAAATCTTGGAGATGTAATGAAAGAATCTGCAACATTGGCTTTAGAGTACATCAAATCACATGCAACAGAATTAGGAGTCAACGAAGAGATATTTGAAGGTCATGATATTCATCTCCACGTGCCTGCCGGAGCTGTTCCCAAAGACGGTCCTTCAGCCGGAATTACAATGGTAACTTCATTAGTATCGGCGTTAACAGGCAGAAAGGTTAAAAAAGCCATTGCAATGACCGGAGAAATAACTTTACGAGGCAAAGTCTTACCTGTAGGCGGAATCCGTGAAAAAATACTAGCAGCCAAACGTGCAGGTATTAAGACAATTATTCTTTGCAGTGAAAATAAGAAAGATGTTGAAGAGGTAAAAAAGGAATACTTAAAAGGACTCAAATTTCACTATGTTGACCATATTAGCGAAGTTTTAAAAATTGCGCTACTATAAAATACAGTAATCTTAAAAAAGAACAGACGACTAACACAATTGTCTGTTCTTTTTTTTATTTTTCCGCAAGACTTTGGGTCAATTTTTTTACTAGTTTATATTTATTAAAAAACTCTCTTAAAATCACACGCAATACAGTATATGAAGGTATCGCCAACATCATCCCGGGAATTCCTGCAATACTTCCTGCCATCAGCAAAACCAGAAAAATTTCCAAAGGATGTGCATGCACGCTATTCCCATAAATCAAAGGCTGATAGACTACATTATCTATCAACTGTGTAAATAACAGCACGACAGTCATTCCAGACAGCAACGGCAACATTTCTTGGTAAAATGGGAGATCTAAATTCAACGCAATCCCCACAGTCAATCCAAACAGCACACCAATCAAAGGTCCAATATACGGAATTACATTCAGAATACCTGTGACTAACCCAATTACTACTGCATTATTAAAATTTAAGCCTACGATAGATAGACCTAAGACATTCAAAACCATCACACCAATCACCTCAAAAAACAGTCCGACAAAATAACGCACCAATAATCTCTGGATTGAGTCCAAGGCATTTTTTGCTTGTTCCTCATATTTTGAAGGAACAATAGCCAACACCATACCAGAAAACAAACGACTGTCTTTCAAGAAAAAGAACGAAATGAAAGTAATGGAAAACAATGCCACAAATAAGTCACTCACTGTTCCAGCCAACGAACCAAACCAGGTTCTTAAACGTGCAATATTTATCCAATCGTTCAATTCATTTGAAATATAGGCATTGACATCTTCGCTTTCTTCTATAATACCATAATATTTAAGGAATTTTCCAGCCTTTGCTACTGGTTCCTGCAATTGTGTTACAATGTTATTTACGCTGATGTTTTCCAACGATTGGAATTCATGCACAACAAGCGGAATGATTGTGCTAAAAAAAAGGATAAATACAAGCCATAAAAAAACTACCGTAATGGCGGCTTTCACCGTATCGGAGAGGCTATATTCACGTACTTTGATTTTCCCCAACAAATCGATGATGGGCTTCCCAACAAAAGAAATTACCGCAGCCATTAACACATATACAATCACAGTAAAGAAGTACCATGAAAATAAAAATGCTATTGCCAAAGCTATAAATCCAAGAATATATTTCGTAATTATATTCATTTTTGTATATTTAACCCTCCAAAAATAGTTAATTTAGTTCGATTTCATAAAAATAATCGTATCTTTATTACGTTTATTTTTCTAACCTTACACTTGATAGACTATGCTCAAACGTATATGGTCTCTATATTATGACGGTTTCAGCCACCTGCCACGTTGGGCAAAAATAGTACTTGCCATCGTCGCTGCCAAGTTGTTCATCATGTTTGTCGTTTTTAAAATGCTGCTTATGCCCAATTACTTGAATAGCCAATATACGACAGATAAAGACAAAAGCAATCATGTATTAAACGAATTAACCTCAAAACCTTAAATATGATGACAGAATTTACTACAACTTCTTTAGTGGAATGGTCCAGATGGCAATTTGCCATGACTGCTATCTACCACTACATGTTTGTCCCCCTAACATTGGGACTTTCATTTCTACTGGCACTCATGGAAACCATGTGGGTCAAGACCGGAAAAATCGAATGGTTACATGCTGAGAAATTTTGGATGAAACTGTTTGCCATCAACTTCGCCATCGGTATTGCAACCGGTTTGATATTAGAATTTCAATTTGGTTCCAACTGGTCCAACTACTCCTGGTTTGTAGGAGACATTTTTGGTGCTCCCCTTGCCATAGAAGGATTATTTGCATTCTTCCTGGAAGCCACATTCTTTGCTGTCATGTTCTTCGGTTGGAATAAAGTAAGCCAACGCTTCCATTTAACCTCGACCTGGATGGTCTTTATAGGTTCAAATATTTCAGCACTGTGGATTTTAGTTGCTAATGCCTGGATGCAGAATCCTGTCGGGATGGAATTCAATCCACTGACGGCCCGCAATGAGATGGCAGACTTTTGGGCAGTACTCGGTTCTCCGACTGCAATGAGCAAGTT
>CAKVCR010000006.1 GCA_934725835.1 uncultured Odoribacter sp. | reverse complement strand
TCACAGGCATATGTGAATACGATGGATGCAAAAACTTTGTGGGAGTATTTCTGCAAAACAGAAGAATATGCATTGAAAGATGGAAAAGCACTTGCTGGATTCCTTCCGGATTGGGTAGGCGAATTTTATGCATATTATCAGTGGTTCTATAATATTCCCAGCCGGGAAGTTGTGAAGAAAATTCCACTTAGTTTCTTGAAGAAGGCATATCCGGGATTGCATGATTTAGAACTCGATTTAGCGGTACAAAAGGTGGGTGAACTAGGGTGAAAGTAATAACATTTCACAATCCAGACGAAGAAAATGGATGTTTCAGTAATTGGTATCTGTCTGATTTTACAATTGGTGATGTGAAATATACTTCGTTGGAACAGTATATGATGCATCAAAAAGCTTTGCGGTTTCACGATGAAAGTATTGCGGCACAGATACTTGCAACAGATGATGTAGCTTATATCAAAGAGCTAGGACGTAAGGTGTCTGGCTTTGATAATCATGTCTGGAATGGTATGAGACAGATTATAGTTTATGAAGGTTTAGTGGCGAAATTCACGCAGAACCCAGAGTTAAAAAGAGCGTTGCTCGATACAGGCAATGCAGTTCTTGCGGAGGCAGCGGTAAATGATAAGATTTGGGGCATCGGATTGTCTATGAGTGATCCGAAAAGATTAGATCCAAGCGAATGGAAAGGACAAAATCTGATGGGATATGCCTTGATGCTGGTAAGGGAGAAATTAAGATAACATAAATAATGGATAGTAACATTATAAATGTTATTTGAATAAAAAAATGTTATTAAAAAGGGACTCTTGTGAAAGATGCGACAAGTATAGCGTTTGATTTGAAAAAATTACTTACGCTTGGGAACAGCGTAAGTTGGGTGAAGTGGTTGGCATTTATGATGGAGTTCACCAAACACCACAATATCAAGACTCAGGTATTATGTTTTTATCTGTTGAGAATATTACAACATTAAAGTCAGAGAAATATATATCTGAGGAAGCCTTTGAAAGGGATTATAAAGTGTATCCTCAAAAGGGGGATATTCTTATGACCAGAATAGGTGATGTGGGAACTACAAATGTTGTGCAGACTACGGAAAAAGTGGCATTTTATGTTAGTCTAGCATTGTTAAAACCGAAAGAAATTAATTCGTATTTTTTAAGCAATGCCATGAAAACATCTGTATTTCAAAAGGGGTTGAGAGAGCGTACTTTAGTTACTGCGATACCACAAAAAATCAACAAAGATGAGATTGGAAGAGTTAATGTTTTTATAACTAATAATGCTGAAGAACAGAAGAAAATAGGAGACTATTTTACTGCCCTTGACCACCTCATCACTCTTCATCAACGTAAGTGTGAAAAACTAAAAGAGCTGAAGAAATTCATGTTACAAAATATGTTTGTTTAATATGCAAACGCTGGTTCTTAGAAGCGATTCCTTACAAATTTGTATTGTATATACATTTTTTCTTTAGATAGTATAATTAAAGCGGAAATGTAAAAGAGCTGATCGGTTCATGGAGGGATTACGGAATGGGTAAAATTGTTTTATATCATGGAACACAAAATAAAATAGTGACGCCTGTCTTTGGTGGTGGAAATGATAAACATGATTATGGGCGTGGATTTTATCTGACGGAAGTATTGAATCTAGCCAAGGAGTGGGCGGTTTGTGTACCGAATAGCGAGAATGGATGGGTACATAAATATGAATTGGATTGTACTAGATTGAAGATTCTCGATTTTCAAGAGAAAGATGTACTGAACTGGTTAGCGGAGCTTATGAAACATCGGGATGCGGCAGATTCAAAAAGATATAGAATGTTAGCGGCGAAGTTCATTGATAAATACGGAATTGATACAAGCGACTATGATGTGATAAAGGGTTGGAGAGCTGATGCATCATACTTTTATATTGCAAAAGAATTTGTGCGAGACAACATAGATATGGATATATTGGAGGAACTGTTATCATTAGGCGGTTTGGGAATCCAGTATTGTATCAAATCAGAACGGGCGTATGCGCAATTGCATGAAATCGAAGAAGATATGATCTCAGTTCCATATAGTGAATTCAATGAACAATACAATCAACGGGATGTAGAAGCCAGAGATAATATGAGAAAACTGGTTGATTCAGAAGCTAATAAGGTAACGAAGGTATTTAGTACATTATTGTAGAGGTGATAGGGTATGGGAGCATACGCAGAAGCATATTTAAGTGATGTAGTTGAGAATCAGGGCAAGTTGTTCGACTATGTTGCGGAAACATTCCCGGATAAGGATACAGAGGATTTTATTGAACGCTTCAGATATAAGGCGACGAAGTCGGTGCAGGTACAGTCGCGTATTAAGCAGTTGGAAAAAATTGACCGTATTGAGGTGGAGGAAGAGGATGCAGCAAGAATCTCCGTGCGGTTTCAGCCGGCAGTCCGTTCGGGGGAATTAGTCGTTACAGGGCGTTCGTTGTCAAAGGCGTATGGTGACTTGCAAGTGTTGAAGGATGTGAATTTTGAGATTAAGCGGGGAGAAAAGGTCGCTTTTGTAGGGAAAAACGGAGAAGGTAAATCGACTTTGGTGAAAATGATTATGAACGAAATCCCTTTTGATGGGGAATTGAAAATCGGTCATAATGTGAATGTCGGTTATTTTGCACAGAATCAGGCTGATTTATTGGATCCGGAATTATCTGTCCTGGATACGGTAGATAGGGTGGCGGAAGGTGAAATAAGAAAAAAAATCCGTGATATTTTAGGTGCTTTTTTATTTTCCGGAGAGGATGTGGACAAGAAGGTAAAGGTGTTGTCCGGAGGGGAGCGTACGAGGCTGGCGATGGTGCGTTTGCTGCTGGAGCCGTATAATGTGCTTATTCTCGACGAGCCGACAAACCACCTGGATATGCGGACTAAAGATATATTGAAGGAGGCTCTTAAAAAGTTTGAGGGAACGGTGATGGTGGTTTCGCATGACCGTGATTTTCTGACAGGGTTGGCAGACAAGGTGTATGAGTTTTCCAATCATAATATGAAGGAGTATCTGGGAGGAGTGACCGATTTTCTGGCGGCTAAGAAAATTGCCTGTTTCCGGGAATATGAGCAGTTGCATAAAGCTACCGTTTCGACTGGGGGGGAAGAGGTGAAGGTGGAAAAAGAGAGTAAGCTGGCTTTTGAGGAAAGGAAACAGCTGAACCGGGAGATTAAGAAAGCCGGACAGTTGGTGGAGAAAATCGAAAAGCAGATAGCCGGACTGGAGGAGAAGATTGCGACGATGGAGGGTAAGCTGGCTGCCGGAGAAGTCAGTGATGAATTGTTGAAAGAGTATGCCGAAAGCCAGAAACAATTGGAGGATGCAATGAATGAGTGGGCATTGGCAACCGAAGAGGTGGAGCGGTTGAAGGGAGAGAGCAATGAATAAGAAATATAATTAACTGTATATGGCTAAATATAGACAAGAGTGCATTTTTGGAATGCGCGCAGTGATAGAAGCGATTCAGCAGGAAAAGGAAATTGATAAGGTGATGTTAAAGAAAGGGGTGAGGGGGGAGTTGTTCCAACAGTTGTTTGCTATGATTCGTGAACGTAATATTCCGTTTCAGTATGTCCCGGAAGAGGTGTTTAAGCCTTTTGCAGACAGAAATCATCAGGGTGTGTTGGCAGAAATTTCTCCGGTGCCTTATCAGGATTTGACAGAGGTGTTGGATGCTGTTGTGGCAGAAGGGAGAGTGCCCTTTGTGCTGATACTGGATAGAGTGACTGATGTCCGGAATTTTGGTGCGATAGTGCGGAGCGCAGAGTGTGCCGGCGTGGATGCTGTCGTGATACCGAATAAAAATTCAGCTAAGATATCTTCGGATGCGTTGAAGACATCTGCGGGAGCTTTGTATCATGTGCCGGTGTGTCGGGTGCAGAATTTGAAGAAAATTGTTCGGGACTTGAAATTCCAACATGGAATCCGGGTGTATGCTGCCTCAGAAAAAGCAGAGAAATATTATACGGATGTGAATATGAAGGAGCCGGTTGCCATTGTCATGGGCTCCGAGGATAAAGGAATTGATGAGGATTTGTTGAATATTACAACTGAACATATTAAAATACCGCAGCAGGGACAGATAGAATCGTTGAATGTATCTGCCGCAGCTGCAGTGCTGATGTTTGAGGTGGTAAGGCAAAGAAGAGAGTAGTTTTTCTTGCAATTGTTTTAAGAAAACTCTACTTTTGTTGAAATTTAAACAGAGAGATTGATATGGTGAGTATTTCACACGTTGTTGAAGATTTAGTAAAACACAGACCTTACTTGTCGGAAGCATTGGCTGCCGGTATTATAAATGTGTCATCGTTAGCGAGACAATTGCAGCCTTCTGTGGAGAAAGTTTTGATGCGGGAGGTTAATACGGGGGCTATTGTGATGGCATTGAATCGACTGGCTCCTTATTTGCAGGTGCGGGATCAGGTGCAGTTGAACAAGATGTTGGGAGGTATGAGCGATATTATTCTTCGGAGTAATCTGTGTGACTATACGTTTAAAAATTCTCCGACGTTGTTGGATTGTCATATTGAGGTGTTGAAGCATTTGTCTAAAAACGATGATATCTTCTATACGATGGTGCAGGGCGTTTTTGAAACCAACCTTGTAATCAGTGCGACGATGGAACATTGGGTCACTGAATTTTTCCGTAATGAAACTTGTCTGTTTGAACAGCGGGGTTTATCCTCTGTGACGTTGAAATTGCCGAAAGGTAACAGTGTGCAGGCAGGTTTTTATTATACGATAATGAAAGAGTTGTCGTGGGAAGGTATTAACCTGACGGAGGTGATTTCTTCTACAAACGAATTTACGGTTGTTGTGGATAATGCTTTTATCGACAAGACTTTTGTGGTGTTGAAGAATATCGGTAAAAAATAAAGGAATTAGATATTAAAAAGATTATATTAAATAAATACATAAAGTATGTTTGAGAATTTATCGGAAAGACTGGAACGGTCGTTTAAAATATTAAAAGGTCAGGGGAAGATTACTGAGTTGAATGTGGCAGAGACGCTTAAAGAGGTGCGTCGTTCGCTTTTGGATGCCGATGTCAACTATAAGATAGCCAAGGATTTTACTAACAAGGTGAAGGAGAAGGCTTTGGGTATGAATGTACTGACTGCCGTGAAACCCGGTCAGATGATGGTGAAGATTGTTCATGATGAGCTGGCTGAATTGATGGGAGGAAGGAATGTGGAGGTGAATATTAAGGGAAGTCCAGCTATTATCCTGATGTCCGGTTTGCAGGGTTCCGGTAAAACTACTTTTTCCGGTAAGTTCGCCAATTTACTGAAGACTAAAAAAGGCAAGAAGCCTTTGTTGGTGGCTTGCGACGTGTATCGTCCGGCAGCTATCGAGCAGTTGAAAGTGTTGGGACAACAAATAGAGGTGCCGGTATATAGCGATGAATCCAGTAAGGATCCCGTGAAGATTGCTCAGGAAGCCATTAGACAGGCTAAAGCTAATGGTAATGATATTGTGATTGTCGATACTGCCGGGCGTTTGGCTGTGGATGAGGAAATGATGCGTGAGATTGCAGCAATTAAGGCGGCAATCAATCCGACGGAGACGCTGTTTGTGGTGGATGCCATGACCGGACAGGATGCTGTCAATACTGCAAAAGAATTTAATGAGCGTCTGGATTTTGACGGAGTGATTCTGACAAAATTGGATGGTGATACCCGTGGCGGTGCGGCATTGTCCATACGGACGGTGGTGAACAAGCCTATCAAGTATGTCGGTACCGGTGAAAAACTGGAAGCATTGGATGCTTTCCATCCGGAACGTATGGCGGACCGTATTTTAGGTATGGGTGATATTGTGTCTTTGGTGGAAAAAGCACAAGAGCAATTCGATGCGGAAGAGGCAAAGAAATTGCAGAAGAAGATTTCACGCAATCAGTTTAATTTTAATGATTTCTTGAGTCAAATCCAGCAGATAAAGAAAATGGGTAATATCAAGGAGTTGGCTTCCATGATTCCCGGTGTTGGCAAAGCATTGAAAGATGTGGATATTGATGATGACGCATTTAAAGGGGTGGAAGCTATTATTTATTCCATGACTCCGGCAGAACGGGAGCATCCTGAAATCATTAATGGTTCTCGTCGTATGCGTATTGCTAAAGGTAGCGGTACAACGGTGCAGGATGTGAATCGTCTGTTGAAACAGTTTGAAGAGTCCAAGAAGATGATGAAAATGCTTTCCGGAGGCAGCAAAATGATGCGTAAAATGCCGGGAATGAGACGATAGTGAATTCATAAAACAAAGAATATATGGAACTTATTGATGGGAAAAAAATAGCTGCTCAAGTTAAACAGGAGTTGGCGGATGAGGTAAGCCGCATGAAGGCTGCCGGCATGAAAACACCGCATTTGGTGGCTGTGCTGGTGGGTAATGACGGTGCCAGTGAAACTTATGTGGCAAGTAAAGTGAAAGCTTGTCGGGAAGTGGGTTTTAAAAGCACGGAATTGTGTTATGATGCCGATATTACAGAAGAGCAATTATTGGCCGTTGTCGATAAATTGAACAAGGATGACGATGTGGATGGATATATCATGCAGTTGCCTTTGCCTAAGCATATTTCAGAAGAGAAAATTTTGCAGGCGGTAGACCCGGATAAGGATGTTGACGGTTTCCATCCGTGTAATGTGGGTAAAATGGTGACAGGACTTCCCACTTATCTTCCGGCTACTCCGGCTGGTATTGTTGAGCTGTTGCGCCGTTATAATATCCCGACTCGTGGGAAGCATTGTGTTGTCATTGGACGCAGCAATATTGTGGGAACACCTATGGCAGTGTTGATGTCTCGAAAAGATGAACACGCAGATTGTACCGTAACGATGTGTCATAGCCGTACTCCGAACATTAAGGATTTTACTTTACAGGCAGATATTTTGGTGGTAGCCTTGGGCAAACCGCATTTTGTGACTGCAGATATGGTAAAAGATGGCGCAGTTGTCATAGATGTCGGTATCCACAGAGTGCCGTCGGATAAGACGAAATCCGGATTCAGATTGGTGGGTGACGTCGATTTTGATGCGGTAGCTCCTAAATGTTCCTATATTACTCCTGTGCCGGGAGGAGTGGGGCCGATGACGATAGTTTCTTTGTTGCAGAATACATTAAAAGCTTGCAAGGGATTGTGATTATGTTGAATAGGATTGGCTTTGAAACCAATCCTATATTTTTATTTAATCTATGGTTCTGAATTATATCTGGATATTCTTTTTTGTCATCGCTTTTATAGTAGCGCTTTATCGCTTGTTGTTTGAAGGTGACTCTGCGATTTTTGGTGAAATGATGAATGCTACTTTTGATATGTCAAAAACGGGTTTTGAAATTTCACTGGGTTTGACCGGAGTGCTGACTCTTTGGATGGGGATTATGAAGATAGGAGAGAAGGGTGGTGCAGTCGGTGTTATGTCACGGGTTATAAATCCTTTTTTCAGGAGGTTGTTTCCTGATTTGCCGAAGGATAGTCCGGCGCATGGCTCTATTATGATGAATTTGGCAGCCAATATGCTCGGATTGGATAATGCTGCGACTCCCATGGGGTTGAAGGCAATGCAGCAGATGCAGGAGGTCAATCCGGATACAAAGGCGGCTTCGAATGCTCAGATAATGTTTTTGGTTTTGAACACCTCCGGTCTGACCATTGTGCCTGTTTCTATCATGGTATATCGTGCGCAGATGGGGGCTTCGAATCCTACGGATGTCTTTATTCCTCTTTTGATTGCGACTTATTGCTCGACTTTGGCAGGCTTGATAGCTGTGGCGATATATCAGCGTATACGATTGTGGGATAGGATTATATTGTCTTATCTGTTTGTCTTGACGGTTATTGTTACCGGAGTGATTTGGTATTTTTCTTCTTTGGATAAGGAGGATTTGACGGTGGCTTCGAATATTGCAAGCAATGTAATACTTTTTTCTATTATTATTCTGTTTATCGGGATGGCTGCATGGCGGCGAATCAATGTTTACGAAGCTTTTATTGATGGAGCAAAGGATGGTTTTACGACTGCTGTTAAGATAATACCTTATTTGATTGCGATATTGGTTGCCGTTGGTGTATTCCGGGCGTCGGGAGCCATGGATGTATTGATGGGGGGAATTGCAAAGGTTGTTGAAGGGATGGGATTTGATGCAGAGTGGGTAGATGCTTTGCCGACTGCTTTGATGAAACCGTTGAGCGGTAGCGGTGCCAGAGGGATGATGATTGATACGATGACGACTTTTGGGGCTGATTCTTTTGCCGGAAGGTTGGCATGTACCTTTCAGGGAGCCACAGATACTACTTTTTATATTATAGCAGTTTATTTTGGCGCAGTAGGGATTAAGAATACGCGCTATGCGATACCGTGTGGTTTGATTGCTGATTTGGCAGGTATGGTTGCTGCCGTTGTTGTTGCTTATTTGTTTTTTGCTTAGAACATGAAAGGAAAGGTCGTTGTTGGAATGAGCGGCGGGATAGATAGTTTTGTCTCTGCTTTGATGTTGAAGAGTGACGGATATGAGGTGGTTGGTGTGAATCTGGAGTTGTGGGGTAGCAGTGATTTGGAGGAGGTTAAGAGAATTTGTCAACAGTTGGAGATTCCTTTGCTGGTTCGGGGAGGTGAAGAGTTGTTTCGACGCAAGGTGGTGGATGATTTTATTGAGGAGTATCGGGTAGGGAAAACGCCAAGTCCATGTTGTATATGCAATAGTTTCGTGAAGTGGGAATTGTTGAATGACGTGGCTGAAGAAATTGGCGCTTCTTGGGTTGCAACCGGTCATTATATCCGGATTGTCGAGGAGAATGGTAGAAGATACCTCCGTAAAGGTGTTGATGCACAAAAGGATCAGTCTTACTTCCTTTGGGGAATCCCACAACATATATTAGTGAAAGCATTGACACCGCTTGGTGATTTCCGTAAAGATGAAGTGAAGGCTTGGGCTATTGAAAACGGATATGAGCAGATGGCAAAACGCCGGGAAAGTATGGGGGTATGTTTCTTGCGAGGCAGTAATTACCGTGATTTTGTTCAGAAGAATGGGCATTTCGAAGCGACAGGGGGTGTTATCTTAAATATGGCGGGAGAGATTATAGGAACTCATGATGGCATCTATAATTTTACTGTGGGACAAAAACAGGGATTGCCAATGATGAACGGACAGCCGCTTTATGTTGTCGGATTGGATATACAAAGGAATGCCGTAATTGCGGGAATGAGGAATGATTTGTGGTGTAACACAATATATCTGGATAGGGTTCAATTGGTTGCACCGGAAGATTTGAGCAGGGATATAACGATTAAAGTGAGAGGTGTCGGTTTAAATCCGGAAGGTTTGGTGAGAGTGGAACCTCTGTCAGGTAATTCAGCCTGTGTTCATCTATCGAATCCCGCTTGGGCTGTGGCACCTGGTCAACCGGTGGTGTTTTTTCATGGTGATTTAGTGCTCGGCGGAGGATTTGTCTGTAGAAATACAGAAATTTGAAAAATATTGTCTGATTTTATTGTGAGATTCGATAAAAATCCTTTCCTTTGCACCCGTTAAAAATACGGGTGTAGCTCAGTTGGTAGAGCACTGGTCTCCAAAACCAGGTGTCGGGAGTTCGAGTCTCTCCTCCCGTGCAATTTCACCTTGCACGTTCCCCTTTTTTTACATTTTATAAATGTCGGCTTTATTTCCGTTTTATATGGAAATTTTGTTCATTTGCATCATGAAAAACAAGCTTTTTACACTGAACTTCTGTTTTATATTGGCAGCTAATTTTTTGCTCTTTTTTGCATTCTATCTTTTGTTGCCGGTATTGCCGTTTTATTTGAAAGAAGAATTTACGGCAGGGAAATCGATAATTGGTTTTATATTGTCGTGTTATACTATTGCTTGTCTTTGTATCCGTCCTTTTTCCGGTTATTTGCTGGATACATTCAGTCGCAAACCACTGTATCTATTGGCTTATTTTGTTTTTACTGTAATTTTTGGCGGATATATGCTTACAAGTGTATTGCTTGTCTTTATTGCTTTACGCATTGTGCACGGTTTTGCTTTTGGAATGGTATCGGTGGCCGGCAATACAATTGTTATCGATATTTTGCCTTCGGAGCGAAGGGGGGAAGGTTTGGGGTATTATGGTCTTGCCAATAATATTGCCATGAGTTTCGGTCCGATGGTCGGTCTTTTTATGTATAATACTTGTTCGTATGAAGCAATTTTTTGCAGTTCTTTGTTGTCTGGTTGTTTGGGGGTAGTTATGGCCGGACTTGTGAAAACTCCTTATAAAGCACCTGTGAAGCGGGAGCCTTTATCTTTGGACCGGTTTTTGTTGGTAAAAGGTATTCCGGCGGGTTTTGCCTTGCTGTTGTTGTCTATTCCGTATGGAATGACGACTACGTATGTGGCTATGTATGCAGATGAAATCGGCATCAGACTATCTTCGGGACTGTTTTTTACCTGTATGGCGATAGGGCTGGCTGTTTCGCGCATTTTTTCCGGCAAGCAGGTTGATAAAGGTCGAATTACTTGGGTGATTCAATTGGGCATGTATATGGCGATAATCGGTTTCGCATCTCTTTTTGTTTGTCGTTATCTGATAAATAGCTTTCCGATATTGACGTCTATATTGTTTTTGATTATCGCTTTGTTGTTGGGAATAGCCTTTGGCACAATGTTTCCTGCCTTTAATACATTGTTTGTTAATTTGGCTCCTAATAATCAGAGAGGCACAGCAACCTCTACCTATCTGACCAGTTGGGATGTCGGGATAGGTGTGGGGTTGATGTTGGGGGGTGTTATCGGGCAAACTTTAGGAGGTTTTAATTATGCTTATTTGTTAGGGGCGGTTTTAACGTTGTTTTCTGTCGTATTTTTCCGTATAAAGGCTGTTCCGCATTTTGATGCCAACCGTTTGAGGTGATTTGATAATGGATTGTGTATAAAGCTCTAAATTCTTTTGCTTTTAATGTCTGAAAATTTAAAATTATTTGTATTTTAGTGGCATCTAACGTATAGTGAATTTGTAACATGGGATTATTCGGTTTATTTGGAAAAGCAAAGAAAGAAACGTTGAATAAAGGTCTGGAAAAGACAAAGGAAAGCGTATTTAAGAAGTTGGCACGGGCGGTGGTAGGTAAGTCTAGAGTAGATGATGATGTGTTGGATAATTTGGAGGAAGTGTTGATTTCGTCTGATGTCGGTGTTGATACAACTGTCCGGATTATTGAACGTATAGAGGCAAGAATACAACGAGACAAATTCTTGGGTACAGATGAATTGAATAAGGTCTTGCGTGAAGAGATTGCTGCTTTGCTAAAGGAAAATACGGTAAATGATAACGATTCATTTGATTTGCCAAATAACGGAGTGCCTTACGTTATTATGGTGGTTGGAGTGAATGGTGTCGGAAAAACAACGACTATCGGTAAGTTGGCGTATAAATTTAAAGAGGCTGGAAAAAAAGTGGTATTGGGAGCGGCGGATACTTTCCGTGCTGCAGCAGTCGAACAGTTGGTAATCTGGGCGGAACGTGTCGGAGTGCCTGTTGTAAAGCAAGGAATGGGTGCCGATCCTGCATCTGTTGCGTATGATACATTGAATAAGGCTAAAAATGATGGAGCAGACGTTGTGATTATTGATACAGCCGGTCGTTTGCATAACAAGATTAATTTGATGAATGAGTTGACAAAAATTAAGAATGTTATGAAGAAAGTGTTGCCGGATGCACCCAACGAAGTGTTGTTGGTGTTGGATGGATCTACGGGACAAAATGCTTATGAACAGGCAAAACAATTCACGTTGGCGACAGAAGTAAATGCTCTTGCCATCACTAAATTGGACGGTACGGCCAAAGGTGGTGTGGTGATAGGAATTTCGGATCAGTTTAAAATTCCGGTGAAATATATCGGTGTCGGAGAAAAAATAGAGGACTTGCAAGTATTCAACCGCGAGGAGTTTGTAGATTCTTTGTTTAATTGATATGAAGAGGATTTTGTTTGTTTGTCTCGGAAATATTTGCCGCTCGCCGGGTGCAGAGGGAATCATGAAGGATTTAGTAAGAAAAAATAAGCGGGAAGTTGATTTTTATATCGATTCTGCAGGGTTGTACGGAGGACATGCCGGTGCTTTGCCGGATATGCGGATGCGAAAACATGCCGGTTTGAGGGGATATACCTTGGATAGCAGAGCTCGGACGTTTTATCCGTCTGCTGATTTTCAGGAATTTGATATGATTATCGGTATGGATGATCAGAATATTCGTCAGTTGCGTCAATTGGCAGAAAATGATGAAGAACGGGCAAAAATATATAGGATGACAGATTTCTGCCGCAAATATACACGATATAGGGAGGTGCCTGATCCCTATTATGAAGGAGTGGATGGCTTTGAATTGGTGTTGGATTTGTTGGAGGATGCCGTTGCCGGATTGTATGAGTATTGCAGTAATAAATAGATGGGTAAAATCGCATTGATTAAAATAGCAGAAAAGCCGCAGCGGACAGTCTGGTTCGTCTGTGGCTTTCTTCTATTGCTGTCACTTTTGTGGTGGAATTTACTGCCGTATCCTTTGTTTGATAAGCCTTATGCTACGGTGCTATTAGATCGGGATGGGAAGATTATTGATATGCAGGTGGCGAAAGATGGACAGATGCGTTTTGAGAGCGATGGCGAATTACCGAAACGGTATGTGATGTCGTTGCTCATGTTTGAAGACAAGAATTTTATATTTCACCATGGTGTCGATTGGTTGGCTCTTGGCAGGGCTTTGATTGCCAATATAAAAAATGGTAGAATAGTTAGTGGTGGTAGCACTCTTTCCATGCAGGTTGTGCGTCTGTCGCGCAGTAATCCTCCCAGAACTATTGGGGAGAAACTCAAAGAGATTGTTCTCACAATACGTTTGGAGCAAAGTTATTCTAAAAAAGAAATTTTAGAGCTATATGCGGCCCATGCACCGTTTGGGGGGAATGTGGTGGGATTGGAGGCTGCTTCATTGAAATATTTTAATCGTCATCCTCAAGAATTGAGTTGGGCAGAGGCAGCTTTGTTGGCAGTCTTGCCTAATGCACCTTCATTGATTTATCCGGGTAAGAATAATTTACTGCTGAAAGCCAAACGTGATCGTTTGTTGGGAAAAATGTATCAGTATGGTATCATTCCTGAGGATTCATATACTTTAGCATTGAATGAACCTTTGCCGGTCCGTTTATTTGAAAAGCCTTCGCTTGCCCCTCATTTGCTTGTCCGTGCACAAAAAGAGGGAGGAGGTACGGTGGATTCCTATATCGATGGCTGTTTGCAGCGTCAGGTGAATGATATTGTTGAACGTCATGTTGCGCTGTTGAGTCAGAATTATATATATAACGTTGCTGTATTGGTGGCTCATGTACCGACCGGAGAAGTAAGAGCTTATGTCGGCAACAGCACTGCTCGTAATGGTAGCCGGGGAAATGATGTTGATATTATTCAGGCGAACAGAAGTTCTGGAAGTATCCTTAAGCCGGTTTTGTATGCGTTGTTGTTGCAGAATGGTTTTATTTTGCCTGATATGTTAGTGGCGGATATTCCGTCACGGTTTGGTGGATATGCACCTTCCAATTTCAGTAAAGATTTTAAAGGGGCAGTGCCGGCTTCTCAGGCCTTGACGCAATCATTGAATGTTCCTTTTGTGAGGATGTTGCGGGATTATTCTTATGGACGTTTTTATGATGACTTGAAAGAGTTGGGAGTGAAATCGTTGAATCAGCCTGCAGATCATTATGGTCTGAGTTTGATATTGGGTGGTGCAGAAACATCTCTGTGGGATATGTGTAATTTGTATGGAGGAATGGTTTCTGTCTTGAACCATTACGGGGATGAGGATGGACAATATTATGATGGAGAGTATTCTCGTCTGAAATTATGGCAGTCGGATGATTCTTTAAAAAATAAGCAAAAACCTCAGACGTTTAAGCTCTTGCAGGCAGCAGCAATTTGGCAAACTTTTCATGTCATGGAACAGGTGGAGCGTCCGGAAATGGAGTCGGGGTGGAAGCATTTTGTTTCTGCGCTGAATTTATCCTGGAAGACGGGAACAAGTTTTGGTTTTCGGGATGCTTGGGCAATCGGTGTTAATCCGGATTATGTTATAGGAGTTTGGGTGGGGAATGCCGATGGGGAAGGGCGTCCCGGTTTGACCGGGGTTCGGTCTGCTGCTCCGATATTATTTGAAGTGGCAGGATTGTTGCCT
Source organism: uncultured Odoribacter sp. (assembly GCA_934725835.1). GTDB lineage: Bacteria > Bacteroidota > Bacteroidia > Bacteroidales > Marinifilaceae > Odoribacter. The sequence continues at coordinate 14,929 of CAKVCR010000006.1, read as the reverse complement.
TGCCGTAGGCGATTCTATGAGCCGCGCGAAGAGATGCAGTTTACTAAAGTATGTCGTAAAAGCGGTTGCCGACCTTCTGTGTTTTGTGAGGATTTGGATTCGGCTTATGTGTGTGAAAACGGAATGCGTACAGGTTTATGTCCTTATCATCAAATAATTAATTTGGATTCAACGGAAACTTGGCGTGTTACTTCTGATTGTGAATCGATATATAGCATAAAACGTAAATCGTGGTTTTTGTTACCTCCGGTTCAAGAGTGGTATTATTGTCGAACACATTCAGACTATAAAAAACTTCCTCCTTATCGTCCCGGCTGTCAAGCAGGAAATGAAGAGATGATGGAGATGGTTTATCCGCAGCGGGGGGTGAGTGTATTTATTCCTCGGGATTTTGGTTCAAAGCCTGGGAGGGTGGTCTTTGAAGCTGTTCATCGTTCTGAAAATACGAAAATATATTGGTATATTGATGATAAGTATATGGGAGTGACACAAAATAGGCATCAAATGGAATTTTGGTTACAGGAAGGATTGTACCGACTTACATTGACAGATCAAGAAGGCCGAGAACTGAGGCAGCGTTTCCGGGTTGTCGGCAGGGATATTCCATAATATTATTGCAGCCGGATGTTTTTTTTGTGTGTTCTCATGCTATTCTTACGAAAAATTATTATTTTTGCAGTCGGTTTGTGCCAATTTAGCTCAGCTGGTAGAGCAACGCATTCGTAATGCGTAGGTCGCGAGTTCGAGTCTCGCAATTGGCTCTAGAATGAGGAAATTGTTTTTTATGAAAGAGGTTATTCATTAACCTCTTTTTTTTAACTATGCATTATGGAAGATTTTCAACACGTAGGGTACAGCAAAGAGGTCTTGGAATTTGTTGCTGTTTGTAAGGAGTTTTGTGATTTTGTGGAAACAGCACCTCAGATGTCGCGTAAAGAGTTTGTGTTGCGTTTGCAAAAATTTATTCCGTTGATTTATTTGAAAGGTGCACTTTTGCCACAAAGCGAATCGGAAGAAAGCGGATTGACGGAAGAATTTGTCACTGAGGATGATTATAATTATCTGTATGGTGAGTTGCACCGCATGATGGGGGAGTATGACGAGTATCTTGAAGTTTTTGATGATAATATGCAATATAGTGAAGCGCCTGTAGTGCATTCAATAGCCGAGAAAGTATGTGATATTTATCAGGATTTAAAAAATTTCATCTCTTCGTTTCGTTGCGGCATACCTGAAGTCATAGGGGAGGCTTTGTGGCAGTTGAATAACAATTTTGAATTGTACTGGGGGAAAGCTTGTGTCGGTGTATTGCGAGCAATTCATCATGTTGTCTTTGAAGTGAAAGCTGAAGAGAATTAATAAAGAATGAGATGGAGAGAGTTCTAAGTCAAAGTATTACAAAAGAGGAGATTGAAAAATTGCCATTATTTGTGTACGAAGGAGAAATTGTAATTGTGGAGGATGAAACACAAGTAGATATAATTGTAGAATCGTTGAAAGAGAGTCCTTGTTTAGGCTTCGACACAGAGACCCGGCCGGCTTTTCATAAAGGAGAGGTCTATAAAGTAGGCTTGCTTCAATTGGCAACTCCGGAAGTGGTTTATTTATTCCGGCTGAACAAATGCGGCTTTTCTTCTTCTTTACGCTCTTTGTTGTCAGATTCTACAATTGTAAAGATAGGAGTCGGTATTAGAGATGATATCCGTAATTTGAGAAAACAGGGAGATTTTGAGCCGGCTTCATTTGTAGATTTGCAAGAATTTGCTGAAAAGTTCGGCATTCTCGATAAATCATTTTCTAAATTAATGGCAATTATTTTTGGAGTGAAAATTTCTAAAAGACAGAGGGTGACAAATTGGGATGCTCCTCAATTGTCTGAAGCTCAGATTCATTATGCTGCAACAGATGCCTGGGGCGCTCTAAAAATGTACCAACATTTGATGACTTTAAAAGATATGCCGGATGGTGTATATGCATTTTAATATGTGTTTTATATGTTAGTATTCAATGTGTTGGATGAAAACAAATACTTTTGTGCATAAAAAATGCCTGAAAAGTTTGGCATCAATATAACTTTTTGTACTTTTGTGCCCGGGTAAGTCCTATGCGACCAGCTCCTACAGAACCCTCCAGGGTCGGAAGGCAGCAAAGGTATGTGGTCGTAGCGGTGCGACATAGTAAGCTTACCCTCTTTTAAATAATGAATGCCTCTTTAGCTCAGCTGGCCAGAGCACGTGATTTGTAATCTCGGGGTCGTTGGTTCGAATCCGACAAGAGGCTCGAAAGAGTGAGAAGGGAATGTTGGGGAGTGAAAATGCTGTTATAGCTCAGGGGTAGAGCACTTCCTTGGTAAGGAAGAGGTCGTGAGTTCAAATCTCACTAACAGCTCTATAAAGACTTGAAAATGGCGCTATCGTCTAGGGGTTAGGACGTGAGATTCTCATTCTCAAAACAGGGGTTCGATTCCCCTTAGCGCTACAGATTGAAGGGCTGATGGGTTTAGCCCTTTTTTTTGTGTCTAAATTTTTCTATCAGGACGTAGTTAATTTTTTTTATTATGCAATCTTATTATATGGATCCAATAGCTTTCATCGCTAAGAAAAGTGGAGTAGAATGTCAAGTTGTAAAAAATATTCTTGAATTATTGGATGGCGGAGCAACAATACCATTTATTGCACGGTACAGAAAAGAACGCACGGGGAATATGGACGAGGTGGGAATTGAGGCTATAAAAATATTGTATGGTCAGTTCTTAGAATTGGAAAAAAGGAAGAAAGCGGTATTGGATAGTATTCGCGAACAAAAAAAATTAACTCCGGCTCTTGAACATCAAATACAAGAATGTACGGAATTACGCATATTGGAGGATCTCTATTTGCCTTATAAACAAAAGAAACAAACCCGTGCTTCCAAGGCTAAAGATAAGGGTTTGGAGCCTTTAGCAGCTTTGTTGATGAGACAAGATGCTGGTGATGTATTTGCAAAAGCAGGGCGTTTCGTAAAAGGAGAAGTTGTGGATGAGGAAGATGCATTGCAAGGAGCAAGGGATATTATAGCAGAATGGGTGAATGAGAGTGAGGGTGCGCGCAATCGTATAAGAAGAATGATTGAACAAAATGCTCTTATATGTTCAAAAGTAGTAAAAGGAAAAGAAAATGATGGTGATAAGTATGCCGATTATTTTGATTTTCGTGAGTCTTTGAAAGAATGTCCCTCTCATCGTATGCTGGCTATACGTCGAGGTGAGAGTGAGGGAATGTTGAAAGTTTTCTTGAACATAGAAGATAAAAGTGCTTTGGAGGGGTTGGAACGTATTTTTATAAAAGGTGAGAATGATAGTGCAGAACAAGTGCGAATGGCTATAAAGGATTCTTACAAGCGCCTGTTGTTTCCTTCCATAGAGACTGAATATTTGAGTCTGTCTAAGTTAAAAGCTGACGAAGATGCAATCAAGGTGTTCGCCAATAATTTAAAACAGTTATTGTTGACTCCTCCTTTGGGGAATAAAAGAGTGTTGGGTATTGATCCCGGTTTTCGCACTGGCTGTAAGATCGTTTGTTTGGATGAAACCGGCCATTTACTTCACAATGAAACGATTTATCCGCATCCGCCTCAGAAGGATGTGCATAAAGCCGGATTAAAAATACAACACCTGGTTGAGTTGTATAAAATAAAGGCGATAGCGATTGGTAATGGAACAGCCAGTCGAGAGACAGAATATTTCATTCGAAAACTTCATTTTATTACTGATGTAGAAATATTTGTGGTCAATGAAAGCGGAGCATCTGTTTATTCGGCTTCAAAGATTGCCCGAGAAGAATTCCCTGAGTACGATATAACTGTGCGTGGTGCTGTATCTATTGCCAGACGTTTGATGGATCCGTTGGCTGAATTGGTCAAGATTGATCCCAAATCTATAGGGGTTGGGCAATATCAGCACGATGTCGATCAGGGAAGATTAAAAGATGCGTTGGATAGAGTTGTGGAATCTTGTGTTAACCGTGTCGGAGTCAATGTAAACACTGCCGGTAGATATTTGTTGAGGCATATATCCGGGTTGGGGCCGGTATTGGCAGAGAATATTGAAAACTATATCCGTGAAAACGGAGCAATAAAAAGTCGGCAGGAATTGAAGAAAGTAAAACGAATGGGTGCGAAGGCATTTGAGCAATGTGCAGGCTTTTTACGTATTGAAAATGCAGAAAATCCGCTGGATAATTCTTCTGTGCATCCCGAGTCGTATTATGTTGTTGAAAAAATAGCGCATGATATGGGGGTTGGTGTGAAAGAATTGATTGGTAATGAAGATTTGTGTGATAAAGTCGATTTCAATAGATATGTAGATGAGCGGACAGGACTTTTGACTTTACAGGATATATTGAAGGAATTGAAGAAGCCAGAACGAGATCCTCGTCCCAAGGCTGTTGAATTTCATTTTGCACAAGGTGTCACAACAATAGATGATTTGAAGGAAGGGATGATTATACCGGGGGTTGTGACCAATATTACAAATTTCGGTGCGTTTGTCGATATCGGTGTGCATCAGGATGGCTTGGTGCATATTTCTGAAATCGCCGATAAATATATATCGAACCCGACAGAGGTTCTTTATATGCATCAACCGGTGACAGTGAAAGTGATTCAAGTGGATAAAGCGAGGAGGAGGATAGGGCTCTCTATTCGTCAAGCTGTAGATTCTCAAAAATAATATATCAGAACGATATGGCTGAGAGAAAGGATATATTTTATGTATTAGACATGAGTTGTGCGGGATGTGCCGCCAATGTTCAAAGAACTTTAGCCGAACAAGAAGGTGTTAAGAGTGCTCAAGTCAATTTTGCTGCTTCTACAGTGATGGTAGTGTATGATGATATGGTTGTATCATTTACAGATTTGCAGCAGGCTGTACAAGATGCTGGTTATGATCTGGTGACAGAAGATGAGGATTCGGAAGAACAGGCTGTAAAGTTGCAAGAACAAGAATATCGACAGTTGAAATATCGTACGATGGGAGCAGTCCTTTTGTCTTTACCGGTATTTGTATTGGGTATGTTTTTTATGCATATGCCTTATGTCAATTGGATTATGTTGGCTTTTACACTTCCGGTATTGTTGATTTTTGGCCGGGGGTTTTATGTTAATGCCTGGCATCAATTGCAGCATGGGCATGCAAATATGGATACTTTGGTTGCCGTAAGTACCGGCATTGCTTTTTTCTTTAGTCTGTTTAATACGTTATATCCGGAATATTGGACTTCACGAGGACTGGAAGTTCATGTATATTACGAGGCTTCTTCTGTTATCATTGCTTTGATATTATTGGGGCGTACGCTGGAACATCGTGCAAAGTCGAATACTTCAGTGGCAATACGTAAGTTGATAGGTTTGCAACCTAAAACGGTTGTTCGTATTCTGGAAGATGGTGTCATGCAGGAAGTGCCCTTGAAAGCTGTACAAGAGTGGGATATTTTATTGGTAAGGCCGGGAGATAAAATTCCGGTTGATGGTATTGTCATCGAAGGAGTTTCCTTTGTTGACGAAAGTATGATTACCGGAGAGCCTGTTCCTGTGGAGAAAATGGAAGGTGCAGAAGTGTTTGCTGGGACAATTAATCAGAAAGGGAGTTTCCGTTTTCGAGCAGAGAAAGTGGGTGGCGATACGGTATTGGCTCAGATAATCCGTATTGTACAAGAAGCTCAAGGAAGTAAGGCTCCGGTACAAAAAATGGTAGATAAGATTGCTGCGATATTTGTGCCGACCGTGATAGGAATTGCTTTGTTGACTTTTGCTATATGGATGCTTTGGGGTGGTGAATACGCTTTTACGCATGCTTTACTTACTTCTGTAACTGTATTGGTGATTGCGTGTCCATGCGCTTTGGGATTGGCAACACCGACAGCAATAATGGTGGGTATAGGGAAAGGGGCTGAAAATAATATTTTAATTCGGGATGCTGAGAGTTTGGAGCAGTTGTGTAAAGTGGATGCTGTTGTGCTTGATAAAACGGGAACGGTTACAGAGGGGAAGCCGGTCGTTGTTGATTTGTATTGGAATCCGAGCATTGATCCGACTCCTTACTTGCCGATTTTGTTATATATGGAAAGTCAGTCTGAACATCCATTGGCGGGAGCTGTTATAAATTATTTGAAAGGGAAAGGTGTGGTTGCCTCTATGCAGGGAGAGTTTCAAAGTGTTACCGGACAAGGAGTGGAAGCAAGGATTGGCGAACAGGTTTATCTGATAGGGAATCGTAGATTATTGAATACTCATCAAGTGGCGTTTTCGCAAGTAGAGTTACGGAAGTTGGATGATTGGAGTAAAGAGGGATATACCGTAGTTTGTTTTGCTGACAGTGGTCAGTTATTGGCATTAATTGCTATTGCCGATAGAATTAAAGAGGGAGCTATGGAGGCAATCAGGCATTTGCAATCAGAAGGTATACGAATCTATATGTTGACGGGAGACAATGTTTTGACTGCAGGAACCGTTGCTTCTAAATTGGGAATAACCGATTTCAGAGCAGAGGTAATGCCCTCTGATAAGGCTGATTTTATCGAGGAATTGCAAGCGGGAGGGGCTGTCGTGGCCATGGTTGGAGATGGAATAAACGATTCTCAGGCTTTGGCTCAGGCAGATGTCAGTATAGCCATGGGGAAAGGGTCTGATATTGCCATTGATGTTGCGAAAATTACTTTGATAACTTCAAATTTGGATGCATTGCCTAAAGCTTGGAAACTGTCTCGCCAAACAGTGGATGCTATCCGGCAAAATCTTTTTTGGGCATTTATTTATAATATGTTAGGCATACCATTGGCAGCCGGAGCTCTTTACGCTTCGTGTGGTTTTTTATTAAATCCGATGATAGCGGCAGCAGCAATGGCATTTAGTTCGATTTCCGTCGTGTCTAATAGCTTGCGGATTAAAGCAAAGAAATTATAGATTAAATACCGATAACTATGAAAAGTTTTAGAATCAAAACAAATCTCAAATGTGGCAATTGTGTTGCTAAAGTGCAACAGTCACTGGATGCAACTTCTGAAATTAAATCTTGGTCTGTTGATTTAAAGAGTCCTGATAGGGTGCTGACCATTGAAGCTGATGAGGAGCATGCTCTTGCTTTGGCAATAGATATATTGGCTAAGGCTGGCTATCGTGCGGTAGAATTGAAATAGAAAATAACAGGAGGCTTGTCTGTTGTCTTACAAGCCTCCTGTTGTTTTTATTTTTTCTTGAATAGATTTTGCAGTCCTTTGAGTACATTTCCTTTTAGTGCCTTTTCAGCCTCTTTTGTCACGGATTTTATAGCTTTTGTTAAATCCGGTTTGATTTTTGGCTCTGTAAGGGTTCCGCCTACTTTTGCATCCAAGTCTATAGTTTTTATATTGTCTGAACCTGGAATGGCTTTCAGCATATTGTTAATATCGTTCCCAAAGAATTTACGGTCTATAGTCATGGAAAGTGTATAATCCAGATTACCTTCAACAGATTGTTTGCCATAGATGGTTACAGGATTACCAGCAAAAGTAGTTTTGAAAGGTTCTACAACAATATTTCCATTTTCAAGATTGAAATTGATTTTCAGATGGCTAATACTTAGTCTGCTGAGTTCTTCGTTCTTCAATACGTTGGCCAGTTGATTCATTGCCGGATTGTTGTTGATTAAAACACCTTGTGATTCCAAATAACCTTTACCATTTGCTGTGTTCATGATTGGGCTCATTTCTTTGTCTAATGTGGCAGCAAAAGTCATGGCTGCAGAAATTTTACCTTCGCAATTCATGGTAACCGGTATGCTTTTGCGAATGAATGTAAATGCTTGGTATGCTTCGTGAATATCAAAGTTTGTAATTTTCAGATCGAAATCTACTGTTGGTTTTTGTGGGTTAGCCGTGTTGTATTTGCCGTTCATCACCATAGTACCGTTCAGCATGTCCATGCTTAGATTATTCAAGTTTGCAACGGCATTGGCAAGATTAACCTTGCCTTTTACGTTTTTGATATTCAGATTGTCAAATATAATAGTGTTTATATTGGTTGAAAGATGTGCGTCAATATTGCGAGGGACCTCCAAAGCTCCCTCTGCTGCCGTAGGGCCATTAGCTGTATTGTCCTTTGGAATATTGTTTGTACTATCCGTTTGGGTGTTTTTTATTTGTGCCAGTATGAATTCATTGATATTAAGTAAATTGGAATTTAGAGTGAAGTCTCCTTGTAATGTCTCGTTTCTGAATATATAAGGCAGGTAATTAGATATCTTGCCTTGTAGGGCAAAGTCGGAGGAATAGATATTTCCTTTTAAGCTATTGAGTTTTAAATATGCAGGTGTTACTGTCAGGCTACCTTCCGGGATGAAGATTCCTTCCGGGAATTGATTATTTATCAGACGGATGTTTTGGAATGAAAGATTTCCTTTGGCGGTAAATTTCTCATACTGTTCTTTCTCTATGTACTCGTATTTGCCTTTGAAGGTCATGTCTGTTTCCAGTATGCCTTCTATTGTTATGTCTTGCAAAGGAATTGCTTTTTTCAAGTTTGCAAAGTTGATGGTTCCTTTGGCTCCACCTTCCAATAGAGGATTGTTGGGATTCAGAATATTTAGAAATACGTTGAACGGATTGTTTGCAATTACAAATGAAGCTTTATTCAAATCAATTCGTGTCGAATCGATAATTCCTCCAGGATTTGTAATGTGCAAATCTAAATTAATCTTTTGTATAGATTCCGGAAGTTGAGGGTATTTGACCGATGCGTTATTAATGACCAACAAGGCATCCAATTGGGGAATGTTGTTTTCATAATAATCTCCATTGGCTACAACGTCCAATTTAAAATCACCGGAGGTTTGTATGTCTTTCATTTCTGCCAATATATGTGGAGGTAATAACGACAATAGGCTTTCAAATTTTGTATCCGGAGCATTCAGTCGCAGGTTAACTCTATAACGATTTTCTATGGCGGCTACCTTGCCGACCAAATTTAATTGCAGGTCATTGAGCCGCAAATCGTTTTTCATTATTTCGAAAGTGTTGTTTTTAAAATCACTGGCAATTTCTGTCTGCCAGATTATATTGGTATTATTCACCCATACGCTGTTTTGTTGTCTGAATGAAATACCTTTCAAGGCAAGTGATAGTTGAGCCAAAGTGTTGCTCGCTGAGAAATCTCCGGCTAACTGCATGTCTATTCTGTCAATGCTGGCATAGGTGGAATTTTGAAAATCGTTGTATGCGACAAATAGATTGCCAACTGCTATATTGTTTAACTCCAATCCTTTTTCATCGTTTGTTTTTTCTGGTTGTTTTGTCTCTTCCTCATTTTCAGATGTTGCTTCTACACTTGGAAAAATATCCCAATTGGCAATACCGGCGGTGTCAACTTTGGCTGTTAATCGTCCGTCCATGAGTAAGATGCGGTTGACGATGATTTTATCTCCTCCTATCAGAGATTTTAGATTTACCGAAGCCTCAAGTAGAGGGATGTTAGCCAAAGTATCGCATCCGTTTGCCTGATTATGTCTGATGCAGATATCTTTTAAGGAGACGTTTAAATTTGGAAAACTCTTGAACATACTGAGACTCATGTCGCCGATATGTAATTCCGCTTTCATGTTTGCGGCTGCTTGTTTTTCAATCAGTTTTACAATGTCTCCTTTAAAAAAAACAGGGATTGTCAGTAGAGCTATAAAAACGAATGCAATAAATGACAATACAATGATGATGATTTTCTTCATAATGTGATTGTTTATGTTATGCACAAATATACAGAATATGGTAAATATCTATTTAAAATAGGGCTTTATTTTTTTTAGTTTGTATTTTGTCAGAATGCTTTGTTTTTCCAGTGTATCAATAGATATGTGTCCATATTTGTGTTTGGCATTAAAAATTAATTGTACATCTTCGTACTCTAGATAGGGATGGCGTAGAATAGCTTTGAAACTCATTGTATCCATGTCTGCTTTTTGTATAAGTGTCGGATTTACTGTGAATAAATGAGCATTTGAGTCGATATTAAAATATTTCATTTTCAATTCTTTTAGTTGTTCTATAGAATAGAATCCTCCTAGCCGGTTGCGATAACGTATGATGCGAGAAGCATAATAGGGACCAATACCTCGGAGAGCAACCAGTTGTACGCTATCTGCACTGTTTAGCTCAATACTTTTTTCTTGTTGCTGCAACTTTTTCGAAGGATTGGGAGATAAATTACTTGCGGAGGGGATGAAGCTGTCTTTGGCGACCTCAACGGGCGGGGTGATGAGAAAAAAATCTGTCGTTTTAGGCAATACTTGGCGGGGTATGATGAGAATTCCAGTAATCAGTATCAAGATAATGAATGCTCCTTTCCTTTCTGAAGTGTTGAATATCATGTCTATGACTTTTTATTAATTGCCCAAGTAAATTAGGACAAATCCATTAGAAAAACAAATTTATCTTTGTGTTTGGGAAAAATAATTATTAGGAAAAAATATTTGGTGTTTGTTTGTATTTATAAAAATAATCTCTATCTTTGCACCCGCAATTAGGGAATAGTTGTGGTATGATTCAGTAGCTCAGCCGGTAGAGCACAACACTTTTAATGTTGGGGTCCTGGGTTCGAATCCCAGCTGGATCACTTAAGGGAAACTTCAAAGGTTTTCCTTTTTTTTTAAGTATTCTTCTTATGTTTTTTGAATAATTCCCTTGATGATTTTGGCTCACAATCTAATAAAAAAGGATAATACTATATTATCGTTGTTTGCCGTGCGTCAATACGTTTTTTTAAGTAGGTGATGAATATTTGAAGATAAATAACGGTTGTTTTTTTGGGTGTATAATTTATTCTTTATCTTTGCGATACAGATAGAGATTGTTTTTAGATGATGTTTAAGTTTCTGGTAGCAATTTAAGTTGCATGCATAATATTGTAGAAGATATAAAAATAGGAGATAAAAGAGCTTTTAAAGAACTCTTTGAAGATTATTATCCGATTTTGTGTGTGTTTGCCGGCAAGTATATAAAGAATGATGAAGTATGTAAAGATATTGCTCAGGAAACTTTGTTATGTTATTGGGAAAAACGTGCCGATTTTGAGGATATATATAAGGTGAAGGGTTTTCTTTATACAGTAGCGCATAATAGTTGCTTGAATTATCTGAAAAAAGAAAAGATCGGTCAAGTTTATTTCGATGCAGAAGTCAATAATGGTCAGGAAACGTATTTTGAAGATAATGTAATTGAGCAGGAGATGTTTATGATGGTACGGAAGGCAATAGAATCGTTGCCACCTCAGATGCGGTTGATTATACAGTATGCTATGGAAGGTATGAAAAACCCTCAAATAGCCAGGGAAATGGGGATTGCTGAAGGTACTGTTCATTCTCTAAAAAAAACAGCTTATCGAAAATTGCGAGATGAATTACGGGATTACGTTTATCTGCTTCTTTTTTTCTAATTTTCCCATTTTGTATCTGCAGGAGCTAGAGGATACACATTGCAATATTAAGACGATTTGCTTATAAGTTTATGTGATTCTTTTTTGATGTTTTGACTACCCTTGTTTTGTGTTTTAATTGTTATATTATCGAAAACACATAAGATATGAATTTATCAAAACGACATTTTAGAATTGCAGAATTGTTGGCTGCTTTTTTTACTGGTTCGCAGACAGCTCAGGATGAAGAGGAAATTGAAGAGTGGCAAAAGGAAAAAGAATCTAATAAAGCTTTGATGCATAGATTGTTGGGTGAGTGTGGCGACGCAGAAAATCTTAGGAGTATCAAGAAGTTCCCAGTTGCGGAAGGCTGGGAAAAGATAGAGGGGCGCTTAGTTAAAAATAGAAATATTCTTTTGAGAAGACCACTGCTGAAATATGCTGCTGTCGGGTTGATTTTATTGTCTGGCGGAATATTTTATTGGAGGAATAGTACCCGAGTGTATGACAATATTGTAGCTTCTGTTCCACAAATTGCATCAGGAACGGTAGGGGCACGTTTGACTTTGGGAAGCGGGCAGATCATAGATATTGGCAAAAATCAGAAATTACATTTGGAAGAAGTGGATGGAACGAGGATTGTGACAGATTCTGTAGGTATTGACTATTCTGCTTCTGAGACAAGTGGAGAGGTTAGTGTTTGGAATTCAATTCAGACATTGACAGGTATGGAGTATACCCTGACATTGTCCGATGAGACTAAGGTTTATCTGAATGCAGAGACGAAATTGGAATTTCCTGTATCCTTTAAAGATAAATACCGGATTGTGAAATTGGATGGAGAAGCTTATTTTGAAGTTAGTAAAGATTCGGCTCATCCTTTTATTGTAGAAACAAATTCTTTGAAAGTAAAAGTTTTGGGGACATCATTTAATTTGCGCTCTTATGATGATGATAAAGAAGTTTTTACGACTTTGGTGGAAGGTAAGGTAGAAGTGTCTGACGAACACTCAGCTCAAATAATAACTCCAGGCGAGCAGGTTGTGTATAATAAAGAGGATGGGGAAATGGAGGTCCGCAAGGTGGATGTTTCATTATATACGGCATGGCAATCTGGAAAATTTGTATTTAAGAACGAACGTCTGGAAGATATAATGAAATACCTGTCTAAATGGTATGAATTTGAATACCGATTCAAGGACGAGGAGGCTAAAGAATTGCTGATAGGAGCTAGTATTGACCGTTATGAGGATATGATATCGATTGTCAATGTGTTGAAAATAACCGGATTGATGAATATTATTCAAGTAGATAACATATTTTATATATCTAGCAAAAAATAAAAGATGCGTTTGTGCTGGCTACACAGAACGCATCTCGTTAAAAACTAAAGTTTGTTACACTTTTAATTATTCAAAGTTATGAAAAAAAATCGAGAATCAGCCTTTTTCATTCGAAGGAAATGGCAAAAAATCTTCTTTGTTATGAAGTTGAAGTTAATACTGATTTTAATCAGTACTTTTCAGTTAAGTGCTGCTGTGCATTCGCAAAACAGCAAACTGACGATACAGATGGAAAATGTGTCGTTGGAACAGGTGATTTGGGAACTTCAGAAACGGACAGATTTTGCTTTTGTATATGGTACTCAGGAAATTGCAAAATATAAAAAAATGACAGTCAACATGGAAGATAAAACTGTACAGCAGATATTGGATTATTGTTTGAAGGGTACGGGTCTGGATTATGAGATTTCCGGCAATGTGGTTATTATCAAAAAGTCAAAGGACGAGCAAGAGGAGAAGGTTGTAATCAAAGGGGTAGTTAGGGATGCTAGAGGAGAACCTTTGGCAGGAGCTACAATTATAGAGAAGGGAACAATGGTTGGAGTTGCTACGGATTTGAACGGGGAATTCACCTATGCTGTGGCAAAGCATGAGGGGATTGTACTTGTCGTTTCCTTTGTCGGCATGAAAAGCAGGGAAGTGAAATGGATGGGGCAGAAAGAATTGAATGTGATGTTGGAAGAGAATGAGCAATTGATAGATGAGGTGGTGGTGACCGGTTATCAGACTGTGAAAAAATCCAATATGGCAGGAGCCATTAGTACAGTCAAAGCTGAGGATTTGGCATTGACTGGAACACAGACGTTGGAGCAAGCTTTACAGGGGAAATTGTCCGGAGTTGCCATTCAGAACCAGGATGGTTTGATTGGTACTCGTCAGAAGGTGAGAGTAAGAGGTACTTCTACTTTATTGGGAAGTCAGGAGCCGGTATGGGTAGTCGATGGTATTATACAGGAAGATCCCCTTCCGTTCAAGGCAACTGATTTGTCTACATATAATACTAGTCCTGACAATATTGATATGATTCGGAATTTTGTGGGGCGTGCAATCTCTTGGTTAAATCCGTCAGACATAAAAGATATTACAGTGTTAAAAGACGCATCTGCTACGGCAATATATGGTGTGAAGGCTGCCAATGGTGTGATTGTGATTACAACCAAAAAGGGAGAGAAAGGAAGAATGTCTATCAGATATTCTGGAAATTTTTCTATCGGTTCGAGGGTGACTTATGATAAATTGGATCTGATGGATTCAAAAGAAAGGGTTGATGTATCACGAGAAGTATACGAAAAAGGTTTGGTGAGCAGTCGTTCTTTATCAAGTATCGGATATGAAGGTCTGTTGCAGCAATATTTGCAGAAAAAGATTTCTTATAATGAATTTAATGACGGAGTGAAAAAATTGGAAGTCGGCAATACTGACTGGTTTGATATTTTGTTTGAGAATCCTTTCAGCCACTCGAATAATATCAGTATATCTGGCGGCAGTGAGCAAACCACTTATTATGCTTCTTTTGGAGTTTCCAATAATAACGGAACGGCTAGAGGCAACGATTCCCGAAGTTATCAGGGAAGCATAAATGTAAATACTATTTTTTGGAACAGATTGCAGCTTTTGGCAAAAGTCTCAGGAAATGTTTCGAAAACGAACGGTTTTCATTCCAGCGTTTCTCCTTATTCCTATGCTTCTACAACCAGTCGAGTGCTTCCTGCATTTGATGAGAATGGCGATTGGGTGTATTATAATACCCGTTCCGGATATAAATTTAATGTGTTGAACGAATTGGCAGAGTCTGGAAATAAGAATACTTCCAATGTCTTGAATGTAAATATCGGATTGAATTTGGAAATTTTTAAGGGGTTGAGATATGAAATGTCGCTTGGATATAGTTATTCATCCACTCATGGTGAATCTTGGGCAACAGAAAAGTCCAATTACATTACAAAGATACGAGGATATGAATTTGGAGCTTATGGACCCAATGATACCAAGTATCTGCTTTCTGATTTACCACATGGCGGAGAGTTGAATACATCGGACTCCCGTAATGAGAATTATACCTGGAGAAATCAGTTGTCGTATGTGAGAAATTTCGGCAGACATCTAGTGACGGCAACTGTCGGGCAGGAAGCAAACAGTTCGAAGTATGATGGCTTTACAGGTATATATTATGG
>CAKVCR010000005.1 GCA_934725835.1 uncultured Odoribacter sp. | reverse complement strand
GTCTTTGAGCGGAACCTATTACTATAAGAAAACAAAGAACTGTTTTACAGATGTTGAGGTATCTCCGATGAACGGTATCTATACCTATACGATGAATGACGGTGATTTGTGGAATAAGGGTTATAGCCTGTCAATAGGAGGTGTGCCTATCAAGAACGATAAGTTTGTATGGCGAATATCATCATACTGGTCGGCCAACTTCAATAAAGTGGAAGCAGATCAGGAGGATCAGAATTCGTTGAATGCCTATTTGAACGGTAATGTTTTGATAAGCGGTAAACCCGTGGGTACATTTTACAGCTATAAGTTCCTGGGCCTGAATCCGAATAATGGAGTGCCTGTTTTTGATGATTACGTGGAACGGAGACATTTGTTGGAAGGAAAGAGCATCAGCGAAATAGTTCCAATGGTATTGAAGGAAAACGGAACGCGTGAACCGAAGTTTTTTGGTAACTTGTCGACCTCGTTTGTTTATAAAGGATTTATGTTGTCGGCATCCTTCACTTACAGTTTAGGTTCTAAGGTACGGTTGTTCCCCCTGTACAGTCCGATATTGTCGGGTGTAAAATCGGATGATAATGTACGTAAGGAATTTACGAATCGTTGGCAAGTGCCTGGAGATGAAACACTGACAAATGTGCCGGTAATTATGAGCCCATCTCATCCGGAATATGCAAGTTATGAAAAACACTGGAGTCGGGAGTTTGGTAGCAGCAAGTTTGCCAGCAATGTATGGGAAATGTATGACCAGTCGGATTTGAGGGTGGTTAGTGGAAATTATCTGAAATGCCAGTCTCTGACATTGCGTTATACTTTTGATAAAAAGTTGTTGCGCAAAACACCGTTTTCGTCAGCTTCCCTCTCTTTCAATACAATGAATTTGTTTACAATTTCAGCTAAAGCATTGAAAGGACAAGATCCGTCACAAGCAGGATTTGCAAAACCTAATTTGTCTATACGTCCGGCTTATTCTTTGGGATTGAATGTTTCATTTTAACTTAGAAGAGTATGAAGAAGTTTTTATATATATTGTTATCTGTACTGTTTACAGGTTGTGGGAATTTTTTGGAAGAGTATTCCCAGTCGCTGGTGGTGGTGAAGTCTGTCAGTGACTTGGATGAGGTATTATTAGGGGATGTCTATCTGCCGAGCAAGCAGGTGAGTATGTTTACGGCAGCGAATTATGCCAGTTTCATGAACTTTATGGATGATGACGTGAATACGGTTGTCACTCGTAGAGGAGATGCAAGTGCGTGGAAATCCATGCGTAATCTCTACGGCTATTCCACTTGGCATTTGGATGTGACCAAGAGTGCCAACGGTTCGGATTATATCAGTGACAGTGGTTTGTGGATGGATACATATCGCCGGATTAACATCATCAATATAATTCTGGATGAGATAACCAAATTGGATATTAAAAGCGAAAAAGAGAAATTAGATGCCATTCGGATAAAAGGAGAATGTCATTTCATGCGTGCACAATTTTATTTCTTCTTAGTGAATCTGTATGCGCTTCCGTATGACAATAAAGCAACGGAACATTTGGGTGTGCCATTGAAGTTGACGGGGTATGTAGAAAACGATTTTCGTAGAAATACTGTGTACGAAGTTTATGAGCAAATCACTAAAGACTTGAACGATGCTGTAGCGTATTTTACTGAAAGCCCTCAGAAAAGACCGGCTTTCCGTGCCTCTAAGGAGTCTTCGTTGTTGTTGTTGTCAAGGGTGTGTCTGTATATGCAAGATTGGGAAAAAGCCCGCAATGCAGCGAAAGAATTTTTGGAATCAAACAGTGCACTATACCCTATAAGCAGTTTGCCGCAAACAGAAAGTTTTATGGAGGCAACAGATTCTGAAGTGATTTTTGCACAAGGTACATTGAACATTAACAGGGCGTTTACTGCAAATGGAGGTGATTTCTGTGTTTCCCGTGATTTGTACAATCTGTATGGTGACAAAGATTATCGTAAAGGTGTATTTTTTGCAAAAAATTTCAGTACGGACAGTATCAAAATCAGTCGGAAATATAAATACGCTATTCATCAGGCTAAGGTTTCGGATGTTTTCACAATGAGGGTTGCCGAAGGTTATCTGAATATGGCAGAAGCTTGTGCAATGTTGGATGATGCCGATGCAAATGTGTGGTTGAACAATTTACGGAGAAACCGTATTGCAGAGTATGAAGATCAGAATTATGCAGGAGAGGAACTGGTACAGGAAATCCGTAATGAGAGACGCAAAGAGTTGTGTCTGGAAGGACACCGCTGGTTTGACTTAAGACGTTACTCTGTCAATGCCAAATATCCGTATAGCAAGGAAATCATCAGGGTTTTCGCCAAATATAATGAAGACGGCAGCTCGTTCGAGGGGGCAGAAGTTTTCAAACTGGAGAAGAATGATCTGGCCTATGTGTTCAAATTGCCTGAAAGTGTTTTGGGGTATCATCCCAATATGACCAATAACGACCGGAAAAAGCGAGTAGCGATAGCAACACTGGATGAGAAAGGCAACGTGATAGAGAAGGAAGATACTGATAAGAATAATAATTAGTAAAATGATGATTATGAAGAATATATATATATTGGCAGTTATATCGGCGTTTTTTCTGTTGTGGGGATGTGAAAAAGATGAGATTAAGACAGAATTGGGCTACTATGAAAATCTTTTCGAGATAAAGGATGACCCTTCTGATTCAGTGCAACACCGCGTGTATGAGTTGTACAAAAAATATAATGTACCGATGTTTTTCAATGACACGATAGGGGAGGCTTTTGTGAAAGTGGATATTCACGGGGATTCAATCTATCGCTACGAGTTGTTGGATTTGGGATGGAGTTTTACTTCCGGAGGTAATACGTCAGGCTATACTTTTCAATACCTGTCTTCTCCGGCAGAAAAAATGCGAGCATTGGATATTGCAGAAAAGTATCTGGAGTCAGTCTTTGATTATATGCGCCCTTATTCCATGTTTTTGGTAAAGAAGACAAAGGGGACTTATTCTAAATTTCTCCCAACATTCAGAACCTTGCTTTTTACAGATGTGTTGACTTGTAATACAGAGGCGAAAAAGGATAAATATATTGAGAATGTGGTTTGTCGTACTGTGTCCGATTATTTGTCAAATAATCATGAAGACCTTGTAATGAAATTCAAATCCATTTCGAATAGTGCCCATTATGGAAAAGAGTATAAGACAATTGTAAAAAAATGTCCGGAAGATTTTGATAGCGAGGTATTGACTGATCCGAATGCAACTGAAGAGCAAATAGCAAAAGTTTGCGCTGTAATGGGCTCTGTGGGCTTTGTATCGGCAGATACTGAAAAAGAAATGGATTGGGATATATTTGAAGAAGTCGTGAAATACTATGCGCCGCTAAATGTGGTGGAAGACCTGGAAGGATATATCAGGGAAATTTTCACTCATTCCAAAGATGAATTTATAAACCGCTGGGGGAATATGCCTTTGGTGATGCAGAAGTATGAATTGATTCGCGAGTATGTGCCAGTAAAGAAGTAACTGCGTAAAAAATATGATAGTTATGAAAAAGATTCTGATAATATTATTGGTCGTTTTGGGCTGGAATTGTTCGAATGATGAATCAGTGAATATTTCTGATGTTGAGACGGGAGTGTTTGTTGATGAGCGAGATTCAGTACAATATCGTTATATAACAGTCGGCAACCAGATGTGGATGGCAGAAAATCTGCGACACAAACTGGTGGGCGGTGCATTTGACGGATGTTGGACCTGGAATGAGACATTGCCGGCTTTAAGCGTAACGAAATTGGTGGATTTGGGAGAAAGTTATGTGATGAATGGAAAAATGTCATGGGATGTTATGGATGAAATATATGACTTGGCAGGAGATAAGGATTTGACATATAAAGATATCATCGAGCAGTTGGGCGATAAGTTGCCCGAAGAATTTTTGGCTGATTTTTATAAAACGAATCCTAATGAGCAGTTTTTGGCCAATTATGGTTACCTCTATGATTATGAAGCAGCTTTGAAGGCCGTGCCGGAAGGCTGGCGCTTGCCGACAGATAAAGACTGGCAGTTGTTGGAGCAACACTTGGGAATGTCTGCTCATGAAGCTGCGATTTTGAACGAATGGCGTGGAGACAAACAGGGAGAGTTATTGAAACAATCCGGAGAGGGACTGAATTTCGATGCAAAATTGTGTGGCGGAAAAGTTTTCGGTACTGGAGTTTATACAAACGTATATACGAATGCAGATTTGAATGCATATTTCTGGACTTCGACTGCCTATGCAGATACAGACAGTACAAGAGTTGCCATTGTTAGAGGAGTTGGAAAATATCAGACAGGAGTATTGAGATTTACATCCCGTTTGGATAATACGGCTTTCAGTGTTCGGTGTGTAAAGGATAAATAAAGGAAGATAGTATGAAAAGAATTGTTCTATTGTGCGGACTGTTAAGTTTGTTTGTGTTTGGTGTTGATGCTCAAAGATTGAATTTTGCAGAGTCTCTTGAACAGGCCCGGATAGAAGCAAAAGAAAAAGGACGTTTTGTATTGGTATATGCCTATAGTCCATGTGTATTGTGTGACGATGTCATGGAAAAGGTCCTGTGTCAGCCTGATGTTTCATCCTTTTTGAACGGACATTTTGTTTTGGTCGATATGGACCTGGATGAGCGGGCAGGTGTTCTTTTTAAGAGAGAGTATGACTTGAAGTTATGTCCTTCTTTTGTCCTGTTGGATGCCGACGGTCATTTGGCACATAAGATAGCCGGTGGCTGTTCTGCCGAGGAACTGTTGGCTAAGCTGATGCGTGGTGTAGAGCCGCAGATCAATTACGCGGGAGTCTTGAAAAGATATAATGCAGGCGAGCGTTCCGTAGAATTATTGCCGGACTATATATTTTCTTTGGATGACGCAGGAGAAATGACCAATCTTCCGGCTGTAATAGATGATTTTTTTAGTCATTTCAGCATGGAAGAGAAGGTGTCTGATATGGCTTGGGCATTATTCAATGCGTATACAGGAAGTTTTCGCGACGGGGTGTTTCAGGATTTTGTGAAAAACAAAGACTATTTTGTTGAAAAGTTGGGTGCTGACATTGTCAATGAAAAAATTCAGCAAGTGATGTTCCCTGCCATGCAGGAAGCTTTGCAAGGTAAATTCTCTTCGGCAGACACTGTCTTGTTTGAGCAGACAATCAACTATCTTGGCGATACGGACAGAGAGTTGATGGGAAAACTTTGGAATTTGTCCAAGCAAAAAGACTATGCCGGAATAATGGATTTATATGAGCAAAAAATCTTTGGATTGGATGTCAAGTGGCGTGGTAAATACGGAGATATCCAGCAGGCTTTATTAAAAGGTCGTGGAAAAGAGATTAACGACCGCTTGACAAACTATATTGTAAAATGTCTTGAAGATTTAAGATCAAGGCGTTCAAAAATAATAAAATAATTATGAGAACAGTATTTATGACTTTGATGATATTGGCTTTGAGCAACACACTTTGGGCTGATATATATGTTAAAGATAAAAAGGTAAATAAGGCGACACCGTTACAAGCCGGAGACCGTTGCCCGGAGTTTAAATTTGAGGATGTATCGGGCAAGATGGTATCGTCCAAGGATTTAAAGGGCAAGTATCTCTTTATCGATATTTGGGCTACCTGGTGTCCTCCCTGTCGGGATGAATTGCCATTTTTACAGGAGTTGGAAGAAAAATTTAAGGGCAAGAATATCCATTTTGTCAGCATTTCCTGCGATAATAACAAGCAGAAATGGCAACAGTTTGTAAAAGATAAAAAATTGGGTGGAATACAGTTGCGTATGGGGGATGACTGGTCGTTTATGGAAGCTTTCGGAAATCGGAAGATACCCCGTTTCGTTTTGGTCAGTCCGAAAGGGATAATTATTTCACCTAAGGCATCCCGTCCTTCAGAATCAGAAACAGAAGGAATGTTATGGGATTTAAAGGGAATTCATAAATCAAAGAAGAGATGATGAAAAAGTGGTTTTTATTAGGTTTGCTAATTTTTTCAGTGGGATTTGTTAAGGCAGCGAAGCCGGAGAAGGATTATCTTATTGTAGCTAGTTCTACGGTCAAGGAGGATGCAGAGTGGATGAAAGTTGTGGAAGCTCTTCGCCAAAGACATCATGCACAGGTGTGTTTCTACAGAGATTCCCTTGGGGAAGTGTTGCCATATCTGCAACAGAAAAAACCTCGTTATGTTGCGTTTGTAGAGATGCCGAAATACATCAACCGGGAATATGTAATGGAATTGCACCGTATAAGTCGCAAAGTGGATGATAATCCGTATGTTGACTATCTGTGGGGCATAATAACGGGATATGATGCAGCGCAGGCATTGAAGTTAGTGCATAATGCTAATGAACCGTTGGTTGTTAAGAGCGCACTATCGACGATATCTGAGTTGAGTTCTGCCAAATGGTTTGACCGTTATGCCTGGATGGATGATCATACAGATGGATTATGTGGCGAAAAATGGGAAGCAGACGGTAAGGTGAAGACCTATATGATAAATCCGGAAAAAGAGAGTTTAAGGAAGTTTTACGACCTCTATGAAAAGATAGATCCTGATTTTGTTGTGACTTCCGGTCATGCAACAGAGAGGAATTTGGAAACTCCTTTTTCGCATGGAAATATCAAATCCAAGAATGGAATACTGTATGCAGCTTTCCCTGACGGGAAGGAAAATTTGGTGGAGAGTGGCAAAAGACGTGTTTTTTTAGGGGCAGGTAATTGTTTGATAGGCAATGTCAGAAATAATCCCAATAGCATGGCGATTGCTTGGCTGGGAAGTGGAAATGCAACAGCCATGGTGGGATATGTTGTGACATCCTGGTACGGACGCAGTGGATGGGGTGCTTTGAAATATTGGATTTCCAACCCCGGACGCTACACTTTAGCGGAGGCTGTTTATCTGAATGAGCAAGATATGCTGCATCAAATGAATGAGTGGAATGCGGATTTCAATAAGATAAACTATCCTTATGCCGTGCATGAGGTATTGTTCCGCAAATCTCTGCATGCAGCAGAAGAGGCAATCCGTGAAGGTACAGGAATAAAAAGACCCACTAAAGATCAGATAGGTTTTTTATATGACCGAGATGTCCTGGCATATTATGGAGATCCGAAGTGGAATGTCCGGTTGCAGCCGGTTGCAGGAGAACAAGATTATACTGTTGATTATAAGATAACGAAGAAAAAGTGTATCATAACCATCAAAACCGGAAAAGATTTTGATTTGAACAGAATGTTGGGGGCAAATTTCAAACAGGTACATGTAAAGAATCTACCGTTCAGTTGTTTCTTCCCCAAGCGTTTAAATCATCCGGTACCGGAAGGTGACTATCCTTGGAATATCGTTTGTGATGATGATTTCATGTTTATATATAATCCTGATTTTAAGGCTGACAGTGTTTATAAAATTGTATTAAATATGGATTAAAATCAGGTTGTTATATATCGGATTTTGAGGAGAAGTTATTTTTAGGGAGCAAAACTTTTAACAAAAAGCGTTTGCTCCCTAATATATTTTCAGATGCGTATACAACGCAAGCGTTTTATTTGTTCTTCAATCCACTTCGTTCGAGAAGAGCATCCACTGTGGGGTTCTGTCCGCGGAAGCGTTTGTAGAGGGTCATCGGATGTTCTGAGCCTCCACGTTCCAGTATGTTCTCCCGGAAGGCATCAGCGGTCTCCTTGTTAAATATGCCATGTGCTTTAAATACAGCGAAAGCATCGGCATCCAATACTTCAGCCCATTTATAACTATAGTAGCCGGCAGCGTATCCTCCGCTGAAAATATGACCGAAGGCAGTGGAAAAACAACTTCCTTTGACAGAGGGGAAGGATTCTGTAGGAGCCATGGCACGGGTTTCAAAATCAAGAACATTTCCTTCGAAAGGCGTTGTGATAGAATGCCATGCCATATCTACCATACCGAAGCTCAACTGACGGTCACATTGGTAGCCACTCTGGAAATTGGATGCCCGGCGGATTTTGTCAATGTACTCTTGAGGTATCGGTTCGTTGGTGAGGTAATGTACAGCCCACGTATCGAGCCACTCTTTTTCAAGCGCCCAGTTCTCCATGATTTGTGAAGGCAATTCTACAAAATCACGATAGACATTGGTGCCGCTAGTTGAGTTGTATGTACATTGTGACAACATCCCATGCAGGGAGTGACCGAATTCATGGAGAAAGGTGGTGACTTCGTCAAAGGTGAGTAGCGATGGCTTGCTTGTTGTCGGTTTGGTGAAGTTCATTACGATGGATACCAACGGACGGATGTCTTCTGTCCCCTGACGGTGTTGTCCGCGGTAGTCAGTCATCCATGCGCCTCCTCCTTTGCTTTCGCGAGGGAAAAAATCTGTATAGAGGATGGCAAGAAACCGGTTGTTTCGGCTCACTTCATAGGTGCGTACATCATTGTGGTATTTCGGTATGTCTGTGCGTTCCTGAAAAGTCAGGCCATAAAGGCGATTGGCTAAATCAAATACACCTTTTTGGACTTTTTCCAATTGAAAATAAGGTTTCAGCATTTCATCGTCCAAAGCATATTTTTCCTGTTTCAGTTTATTGGAATAATAGGCCCAGTCCCAGCGTTGCAACGTCCCTGTAAATCCATTACGGCGAGCAAATTCCTCAACTTCCTGTTTCTCGTTTAGAGCATGCGGATGAGAAGCCTGAAGCAGTTGGTCTAAAAATTGGTTGACATGAGATGCCGTTTCTGCCATACGATTGGTGAGAACATAGTCGGCATAGCTACTATAACCTAAAAGTTGTGCTTTCTCGAGACGCAGGTTGACCAGTTGACGGATGATGTCGTTGTTGTCTGATTCGCCGCCTTGGTTGCATCGTGAAGAGTAGGCCCGGTACATCTGTTCTCGCAGGTTGCGTTTGTCAGCGTATTTCATAAAGGGAATGTAACTGGGGGCATGGAGGGTAAAAAGCCAGCCATCCTCTCCTTTGTCCTTAGCGGTCATGGCTGCCATTTCGACTACACCTTCCGGTAGTCCGGACAACTCAGCCTCGTCAGTGATATGAAGAGTGAACGCATTGGTAGCAGCCAGTGTATTTTCTTCGAATTTGAGACTGAGGCGGGACAGTTCCATGCTGATTTCTCGAAAGCGTTGTTGAGCTTCGCCCTGAAGGTTGGCGCCTCCTTTGACAAACATTCGATAGGTGTCGTCCAATAAGGTGTTTTGCTCCGGAGTGAGTTGCTGCCGGTCGCAATTATCATAGACGTTTTTAATGCGTTGGAACAACTCCGGATTCATGGTAATGCTATTACTGTATTCCGTCAGCAGTGGGGAAACCCGTTGAGCAATGGCTTGCATCTCATCGTTGGTGCAAGCTGAATTCAGATTAAAGAATATGGAGGAAATACTATTGAGTCTCTCGCCTCCGGCGTCTAATGCTTCGATGGTGTTGGCGAATGACGGAACTTCCGGATTTTCAATGATAGCCTCTATTTCCTGACGAGCTTCTTTAATAGCCTGTTGAAAAGCAGGTTCGTAATCGCACAGTTGAATTTTAGTGAACGGGGGGGTATGATAGGGCGTATCGTATGTCTCCAATAATGGATTCTGTCTTTTCGTTGTCATGATAGTTACTTATTTGATGATTTATAATGCAAAGATAAAATTTTTATTGTGATACCAGTTAAATGACAGATGTTGTCTTTATCAAATTTTTATGAATCTGTCTTGGTCGGGGAATACTGTAATCGTTTGCATTTGCATAATTATACTGTGTGATGGGATATTGTTGCAGTTGAATGCTTAAATATCTAAATACTGTTAATATTGACGTTAAATTAAGTTTTTGTATAACCCTTTTTGCCCTTTATGGTGTTTTATAAGTGTAATTGAACTAACAAAAAGAAGGTTGATATGAAGTGTAGAATTTTATTTGCAGCAAGTTTGATTTTGATGAGCACTTATGGAGCTATTGCTATAGAAAGGACACCAGTAGAACTACATGCTCTTGTTAAGACTTTTGAACAAAATCCGTCAGATACGAAAGCTACCGTGCAATTGTTGAAAGAATTGAACAAACAGGGTAAATCCGGTCAGGAGATTGTAAACCGTTATTTTCAGACTCAGAAAGAGGCTGACTACTATAAGGATTATAATTGGGCCATTGTTCGGGATTATGTGACAGATGTGGATGCTCCTCAGTTGCAGTATGTATTTAAAAATTGCGACAAGTTTGTGGCGCTTTTTTCTAAAGACGATGTTTTCCAGAAATTGGATAACGTATTGGTAAATCATTTGGAGCGGTTATACAAGCAAAACAAAGCAGATTATGAGGCTTCATTGAAAAAAATCCAAGAGGGCGGATATGAGCATTACGACATTGTGAAAGATTATTTTTACATCCGTCAGTTGAGAGCAGACAAGAATGCTGATGATTATTTTTATAAGGCGCGTAAGCTGTTCCGTTATTTTCCGGAGAATCGTCAGATGATTAAAGAAATCACAGCAGGAGCATTGGAAATCATGACCGATGTATCCCGTCTGAAGGTGATTCAATTGTGGGCAGGAAAAACGGTGGAGTCGCAGTCGGATTTTGATGCAATTTACAATTATGTGAAGATTTCTCAGAAATGCGGTTTTTATGATGTTGCCAAACGTTATGCATCCGTTGCAGACAAGCTGGCGGCAAAATCCGGTTGCGATACAATGAAAGAATTAGCTGGCGAATTGATGAAAATGATAAATTAATTCCCTGTAAATTTATAAGAGAAGCTGTCTTTGAAAAAGGATGGCTTTTTTTTATTGAAAAATAATCGGATATCGCTATATTTGTCCATGAATGTTATTGAATCATTGAATTTATGAAAATAGAGCATTATAACGGGGTGAATGATGAATTGTTTTTAAAAGTAGCCCGTTTAGTAATGAATCCGGATGTATTGCGAGAAAATAACAATTATCCGTTTAAAACGTCTGAGCGTTTTATATGGTTCGTTGCTTCCGAAGAAGAACAGGTTATCGGTTTTATGCCAGTTGAATTGAAGAAGAATAGTATGCTTGTCAACAATTATTATGTGAGCAAAGGAAATTCGGATGTGCTGGATGCTTTGCTTAAAGCTGTGATACAATCAAATGAAGCAGATGAAAATTTGCAGGCAGTAGTGCTTAGTCGGGATATTGCTATTTTTCAAATGAATAATTTTGATGTTATCAGAGAATGGAAATTGTATGTCAAGATGAAGTGGCACAGTCAGCAGTAAAGAGGCTGAATGTCTATGAGCAAACGCAATTGAGACTGGCTAAAATATTCAGTTCCTTCGATAATGTTTATGTTTCTTTTTCAGGCGGTAAAGATAGCAGTGTACTGTTGTTTTTATGCATAGAATTTATTCGCAAGCATTATCCCGGACGCAAGTTGTGCGTATTCCACATGGATTATGAGGTGCAGTATAATGAAACAATCAAATATGTGGATCAGGTGTTGGCCTCTAATAGCGATATTTTAGAGGTTTATCGGGTTTGTGTGCCGTTTAAGGTATCGACGTGTACTTCTATGTATCAGCGTTTCTGGAGACCTTGGGATAATGATTTGCGGGAGTGTTGGGTGCGTGAAATGCCAGCCGGATGTTTAACTGTGCATGATTTCCCTTTCTTCAGTCATCGTATGTGGGATTATGATTTCCAACGTTCTTTTGCCAAATGGTTGCACCAACACAAAAGAGCCAAGCGAACTTGCTGTCTGGTGGGAATCAGGACACAGGAGAGTCTGAGCCGTTGGAGAACGTTGAATTATAAGAATCCGTTCCGTTATAGAGGATTGAAGTGGACACTCCGAATCACTAAAGATGTCTATAATGCCTATCCTATTTTTGATTGGCAAACAACAGATGTTTGGGTGGCTAACGGGAAATTTCATTGGCCCTATAATCATTTATATGACCTTTATTATCAAGCCGGCGTACCATTGGAGAAACAACGTGTAGCAAGTCCTTTTATATCAGAAGCCAGAGATAGTTTGAAACTTTATCGAGCAATAGATCCGGATATGTGGGGAAAGATGATCAATCGGGTAAATGGAGTGAATTTTACAGCTTTGTATTCGAATACCTCAGCTGTCGGTTGGCGTCAGCAAGTGAACTTGCCCAAGGGATATACATGGGCTACTTATATGAAATTCTTGTTGGATACGTTACCGGAGGAGATTCGGAAAAATTATCAAAATAAGCTGGCTGTCAGTATGCTTTTTTGGAAAGAGAAGGGCGGCTGTCTTTCAGACGACACCATTGAAAAATTGAGAGATGCCGGTATCCCTATTTTAGTCGGGGAAAAAAGCAATTACAAGACTATTAAAAAGCCTGTCCGTATGGAGTATATGGATGATATTGATTTGCCTGAATTTAAGGAATTGCCAACATTCAAGCGGGTCTGTATCTGTATTTTGAAAAACGACCATACGTGCAAATATATGGGATTTGCTCCGACAAAAGAGGAAAAAGAGCGACGCGAAAAAGTGATGAAAAAATATAAATTTTAAGGTATGAGTGTAGATGTGAGTCCTGTTTACAATGTGATTGCGGTACCGGTGGAAAAGGTTGTTGCCAATGATTATAATCCTAATGTTGTGGCACCTCCTGAAATGAAGCTGTTGGAACTTTCTATCTGGGAAGACGGTTATACCATGCCTTGTGTGTGTTATTATATACCGGAGAAAGATGAGTATGAACTCGTGGACGGTTACCACCGCTATCTGGTGTTGAAGACTTCTGAACGAATCTATAAGCGGGAAAAGGGTATGCTACCCGTGACAGTGATAGAGAAGGATATATCCAATCGAATGGCCTCTACGATTCGGCATAACCGGGCGCGAGGTACACATAATGTTGAATTAATGAGTCATATTGTTTCTGAATTGACGAAAGCCGGTATGTCAGACCAATGGATATTGCGCAATATCGGTATGGATAAAGATGAACTGTTGCGTTTGAAACAGATTTCCGGTTTGGCAGAATTGTTTGCAAATAAAGATTTCAGTTTGTCGGAAGAGGATTAATACAGAAAAGAGGGATGATAAACAAAGATATTATA
Source organism: uncultured Odoribacter sp. (assembly GCA_934725835.1). GTDB lineage: Bacteria > Bacteroidota > Bacteroidia > Bacteroidales > Marinifilaceae > Odoribacter. Next base: position 16,929 of record CAKVCR010000005.1, on the reverse strand, counting down.
CAAAAGTTTGTTGACGGGGATATGAAAGCTTTCGAAAAGATTTTTCGGGAATATGCCCGTGGTATGCAATTGACAGCATTGGGAATCTATGAAGATACCGATGTTGCAGAGGATGTACAAGATTAAAATATTGAAATAGATATTGTGTAAAAGTTGAGCTCAAGCGAGATTGCTTGGGCTTAACTTTTTTGTAGATATTATCTCTATGGAAGATAAGCGTACATTGTTGAAGTATGTGAAATATTGTTTTATCGAGAGTTCTTGTGTATATTTGATACGCTAAACAGAAAGTATCATAGTTATGTCGTTAGAAAAGGTAAAACAGTATTTTCGTGGGGTTGGATTGGAAGACCGGGTGAAGGTTTTGGCGCAATCGAGCGCAACGGTTGAAGCTGCTGCTATAGCTGTGGGGTGCGAACCGGCTCGAATAGCCAAGACAATGTCTTTCTTGGTTGGTGATGAGGCGATATTGATTGTTGCTGCGGGTGATGTTAAGATTGATAATAAAAAATATAAGGAGTTTTTTCACCAGAAGGCAAAGATGATTCCTTTTGATGAGGTGGAACAGTATGTAGGACATGCTCCAGGGGGAGTGTGCCCTTTTGTAATTCCAGAGGGGGTGAAGGTTTTTCTGGATGTCTCACTGAGGCGTTTTGAAATTGTTTACCCGGCAGCCGGGACCGGTAACAGCGCAGTTGAATTATCCGTGGATGAATTGGCAAAATATTCAAAAATGTCGGAGTGGATTGATGTTTGTAAATTGGTGGAAGCTTAAAAGAGAAATGCTATCGGAAAGATTGTTTCCGTAAAATTATTATATCTTTGTCGAGTTTAAGATAAAATTTAAGGTTTATGATAGTTGCTGTTGATGGATATTCTTCCACGGGTAAAAGTACTGTTGCTAAGTTGATAGCAGCTCGTTTGGGATTGACTTATATAGATACGGGAGCCATGTATCGTGTGGTGACGTTGGAAGCTTTGCGACGCAGACTGATAGATGAAGCCGGGGGGATAAATGAGGAAGAGTTGTTCAAATGCTTGAAGGATATAAAAATAAGTTTTAAATACAACGAGGAGGATAGGTGTTATGAAACTTATTTGAATGGAGAGAATGTAGAAAGCAGTATCCGGGGAATGGAGGTGGCGGACCATGTAAGCAGTGTGGCTGCTATTGGTTTCGTGAGAGAATTTTTGGTGGCACAGCAGCGGGAGATGGCTCAAAATGAGAGTGTGATTATGGATGGAAGGGATATTGGGAGCGTTGTGTTTCCAAATGCGGATGTGAAGTTTTTTATGACAGCATCTCCAGAGGTGAGAGCTGAACGCCGATACAAGGAGCTAAAGGATAAGGGAGCAGAGGTGAGCTATGAAGAGGTAAAAACAAATGTGGAAAAACGTGATTATATAGATTCTCATCGTGAGGTGAGTCCATTGCGCCAAACAGAAGATGCAGTGGTGGTGGATAATAGCCTTATGACAGTGGAGGAAGAAGTTGAAATGATGGTGAAGATTATTGACTCCAAGCTGTAGATGAATACGCAAACAATATTAGAGTGGAAAGAATGAAAGTTGAGATTGATGAACATTCGGGTTTTTGTTTTGGTGTAGTGAATGCCATACGGAAAGCAGAACAGGAGTTGGAGAAAGGTGCTCTTTATTGTATAGGGGACATTGTGCATAACAGTTTGGAGGTGGAGCGTTTGCAGGCAATGGGGTTGCAAACAATTGAACATGACGAGTTTTCAAAACTGAAAGATTGCCGGGTGTTGTTCAGAGCGCATGGTGAGCCTCCGGTGTCTTATCAGACGGCTCGTGAAAATGGTATAGAAATTATAGATGCATCGTGTCCTGTGGTATTAAATTTGCAGGAGAGAATACGTAAATCCTATGAGCAGACGAAGGAAGAGGGTGGGCAAATTGTAATATACGGGAAACGTGGACATGCAGAGGTGGTAGGTTTGGTCGGACAGACTAATGGAGAGGCATTGGTTGTGGAGAAAGAGGACGATGTGAAGCAAATAGACTTTAGACGGAAGGTGATATTGTTTTCGCAGACAACGAAGAGTTTGGAAGGTTTTCAGAAGATTGCAGATTTGCTGAAGGAAAAAGGAGGTTGTCAGGTGGTGGTGCACGACACTATCTGTAGGAAAGTTGCAAATAGGATTCCACAGTTACGGGATTTTGCCGGGCGTCATGATGTGGTGATTTTTGTGAGTGGGCAGAAGAGTTCGAATGGCAAACAGTTGTTTGCCGTTTGTCGGGAGATAAATCCCCGGAGTTATTTCGTGCAAAGTGCAGAGGATTTGAGGCTTGAGATGATAGCTGGGGCAGAGACTGTTGGAATAAGCGGAGCAACATCAACGCCACGATGGATTATGGAAGACATACAACATAAAATAGAACAACAATAGATTTACAAAATACTTATAAAGATTATGGGAAAGATTAAAAGAATCGGAGTCTTGACTTCGGGAGGTGACGCACCAGGAATGAATGCAGCGATTAGAGCTGTCGTGCGTGCTGCAATTTTTAATGGTTGTGAGGCTTATGGTATTTATGGAGGCTATCAAGGATTGATAGAAGGCGAAATTAAAAGATTGCGTTCGCATGATGTAAGCAATATTATTCAGCGGGGAGGAACAATTTTGAAATCAGCCCGTAGTGCAGAATTCCGTACACCAGAGGGAAGAACGAAGGCAGCACAGGTGCTGGTTGACAATCAGATCGATGCTCTCGTTGTGATAGGAGGTGATGGCTCGTTTACCGGAGCCAGGTGTCTGGTTCAAGAACATGATATTCCTATTGTAGGAATACCAGGGACAATTGACAACGATCTGTATGGTACGGATTCGACGATTGGATATGATACTGCTGTGAATACTGCCATTGAGGCCGTCGATAAAATTAAGGATACTGCCAGTGCTCACAACCGTTTGTTTTTTGTGGAGGTTATGGGACGTGATGCCGGCTTTATTGCTTTGCGTACAGCGATTGCAACCGGAGCGGAAGCTGTGTTGGTGCCGGAAGTGGAAACCGATTTGACAGATTTGTATCACTTTATTGAAAAAGATTATAATCCTAAAAATTCAAGCGGTATTGTAATTGTGGCAGAAGGAGAAAAATCAGGAGGTGCATATAGTATTGCGGAAAAAGTTGCACAGAAGCATCCTGATTATGATATCCGTGTATCTGTATTGGGGCATATGCAGCGTGGAGGTTCGCCATCCCAGTTTGACCGTGTGTTAGCCAGTCAGTTGGGGGTTGCAGCAGTGGATGCTTTGATGGATGATCAGAAGAGTATTATGTTGGGAATTATGAATAAAGAAATTGTTCATGTCCCTTTTAATAAGACAATTAAACATACAAAGAATCTGAATCCTGAATTGTTGTCGTTGGTTAGGATTTTGTCTATCTAATGTGGTATGCCGATGTCATAGTACCCCTTGCTGTTGATGGAGTATACACATATGCTGTACCTGATACTCTGTTGGGGATGGTTGGGTGTGGTTCGTTGGTATTGGTTTCTTTTGCCGGGAACAAGAAATATACGGCATTGGTGGTGAAGATGCATGAGTTAAAACCTGAAGGATATGAGGTGAAATCAATAGAGGGGATGGCGGAAGAATATGTCAGGTTGTCAGCCATGCATCTTAATTTTTTATTATGGGTTGCCAATTACTATATGGCAACGGCAGGGGAGGTGATGAAGGCTGCTTTGCCGGTTGTATTCCGATTGGAAAGTTATACGGCAGTAGCACGGACTGAGGAGAAAATTGATTATGCAGCTTTGACAAATAATGAGCGTGCGTTGTTGGCATTTTTGCAGCCTAATGTGTATGTGGCATTGAAAGATGCAGAGAAATATCTGAAACTTCGGAATGGAATGAGTGTGGTGAAATCGCTACTTACCAAAAAGTATGTGAAAATAAAGGAAACGGTGGACGAGATGTTTCGGGAGAAAACGGTGGCGTATGTGTGTTGGGAACGGCATTTCAATGATGTTGAGCTTGGTAAGATATTAGACGGGTTGAAACGGGCTCCGGCGCAGCATAAGATGCTTTGTAATTGGATTGAGGAAGAAAAAGAGGAGGTGGAACGTGCGGAATTTATCGGCAAAACAGGCGGAAGTGCAGCTGTGTTGAAAGCATTGTGTGAAAAGCAGATATTGTGTGTGAAGGAGCGTGCTGTGAGTAGGTTGGAACAAAAGGAAGAGGTTGCTAACTTTAACGAATTGTCAGAAGAACAGAGCAAGGCTCTTAATAAGATTCGTGATTATTTTAAAGTGAAAGATTGTGTTTTATTGAAGGGGGTGACCTCTTCCGGTAAGACAGAAATATACATTCACTTAATCAAGGAGTGTATAGAGAGGGGAGAACAGGTTCTGTATATGCTACCAGAGATTGCTTTGACGGTGCAGATTGTAAAACGTTTACAAAGTGTTTTTTCTGATCAGATAGGCGTATACCATTCCGGCATGTCAGATCAAATGCGAGCAGAGTTGTGGCGAAAACAGTGTGGCGACAAACCTTTGGGAGTGGTTTTGGGAGTGCGGTCGTCTATATTTTTGCCTTTTTCGCATTTGGGGCTGATTATTGTAGATGAAGAACATGATACATCTTATAAGCAAAAAGAACCAGCACCACGTTACCATGGGAGAGATTCTGCTATTATGTTAGCTAAGATGTATGGAGCAAAAGTGTTGTTGGGCTCAGCAACCCCCTCTTTCGAATCGTATCAGCATGCAGTCGGCGGAAAATATGGCTTGGTTGAGTTGAATCGGCGTTATGGTGGAGTATCTTTGCCTCAAATTGTGGTGGAGGATATGAAAGATTGCCGGAGGAAGAAAATCGTACAAGGAAGTTTTTCGCCTCTGTTAGTGAATGAAATGCGTAAAGTGCTCGCAGATAAAAAACAGGTGATATTATTCCAAAACAGGCGTGGGTATTCAACTTATGTGCAATGTGAACATTGTGGTGCTATACCAAAGTGCAGTCGTTGTGATGTGAGTTTGACTTATTACAAGAAACGTAATGTATTGGTATGTAGATATTGTGGTGCTATTGTACCGATGCATCAGAGTTGTTCGGAATGTGGTACAGGACATTATAGAGAGCGTACGCCCGGAACAGAACGTATAGAAGAAGAGGTGGAACGTTTGTTTCCTGAAAGTCGTGTGGCGCGGATGGATTTGGATGTGATGAGTAGTAAGAGTCGCTTCAGGCGTGTGGTGGATGATTTTGAACAGGGAAAAACAGATGTCCTTATCGGTACTCAGATGGTGACGAAGGGTTTGGATTTTGAAAATGTGAAGCTTGTTGGAGTGATGGATGCCGATAGTATGGTGAATTTTCCGGATTTCCGCGCAGAAGAACGGGCCTATTGTATGTTAATGCAGGTAAGTGGCAGAAGCGGGCGTAAGGGAGAGCAGGGGAAGGTGATTGTTCAAGCTTCAAATGTTAATAATCGAGTATATAAGATATTAAAGGAGGGGGATTATTCTTTATTCTTTCAACAGCTATCAGCAGAGAGACGCCTGTTTATGTATCCTCCATTCGGGCGGTTGATACAGGTGGAGCTAAGACATAAGGATGTAGTCGTATTGCGAAATGCAGCCAATTGGCTGGTCGGTAAATTGAGAGAAAAGTTGGAAAATCGAGTCTGTGGGCCGGCTGTTCCAGAAGTAGGGAGAATAAGTGGAGCGTATCGTTTGGTGATTTTGTTGAAGATTGAGCCAGCTACATCGTGTGGAGCTGTCAAGTTTTTTTTGAAAGAAAATTTTTTGGCTTTGAAACAATTGAAGGAGTTTGCTGCTGTTAGAGTGTTTTGTGATGTAGATCCATAATGGTAATTAGAATTTAATAAAGAAAAACGTAGAGCGATGAATTTAGATACATTGATGTCAGTTGCATTCGGAATTTTTATTGTGTTATTGATTTGGCGGATGCGAGAGCGGTTGAAAGAAAATTCAGAAAAGCAGGAATGTAAAACAGATGAAAACAAATCAGGATGGGCAAACTTCCGCAAATGGTGGAGGATAGTTCAGTTGGTTATTTTATGTGGTCTGTCATTCTATATGATGCCTTTATTGTGGAAAGATTTTCAGCTTTTTGAAGAACGAGACGGTGTGCAGGTGGCTCTGCGTTGTTTAGTGTTTGTATTCACAATTTATGTAATATTTGTCAGAATAGGGAAATGGATAAAGGAACATCGGGCAAATATGAAATAGTCTTGTTTCCCTTTTTGCAAAACCTTAAATGGATGATTAGAAATTTTTAACGTTTTGTTGTTTAACATTTGAGATATGATTATCTAACTTTGGCGGTAGACAACGAAAATAGATATATTTGGTGAAACAAGTTTTGAGAAATTACGTAGTAGGAAATAATAATAATGATATAACACATAAAATTTAAAGCGATGGATACTGTTGACATAAAATCGTTAAATGAGCGTATACAGCAAGAGAGTTCTTTTGTTGATATGATCAATATGGAGATGAATAAAGTGATTGTTGGACAGAAGCATCTGGTGGAAGGACTTTTGATAGGTATGCTTTCAAACGGACATATATTGTTAGAGGGAGTACCAGGATTGGCAAAGACTTTGGCAATCAATACTCTTGCAACAACAATTGACGCAAAATTCAGTCGTATACAGTTTACGCCCGACCTTTTGCCGGCGGATGTTATCGGTACAATGATATATTCTCAGAAACGTGAGGAATTTATCGTTAAGCAAGGGCCTATTTTTGCAAACTTTATTTTGGCAGATGAAATCAACCGCGCTCCGGCGAAAGTGCAGTCGGCTTTGTTAGAGGCAATGCAGGAGCGTCAGGTGACTATCGGGGATATGACTTATAAATTGGAAGAGCCTTTTTTGGTGATGGCAACACAAAACCCAGTAGAACAAGAGGGTACTTATCCATTGCCTGAAGCCCAAGTTGACCGTTTTATGTTGAAGGTGGTTATTGATTATCCGAAGAAGGAGGAGGAAAAATTGATTGTCCGCCAGAATATGGAAAAATCGTTCCCGAAAGCTACAACTATTTTAAAACCAGCAGATATCGTTCGAGCTCGTGAGGTGGTGAAAGAGGTGTATATGGACGAAAAGATTGAGAAGTATATCATTGATATTGTTTTTGCAACTCGTTTTCCTCAAGAGGTTGGATTGGAAAAATTTACCAATATGATTTCCTTTGGTGGTTCACCACGTGCCAGCATTTCGTTGGCAAAAGCTGCAAAGGCCTATGCCTTTATTAAGAGAAGAGGATATGTTATCCCAGAAGATGTGCGTGCTGTATGTCATGATGTGTTACGTCATCGTATCGGATTGACTTATGAGGCTGAAGCCAATAATATTACCAGCGAAGATATCATCAATGAAATTCTTAATGCTGTAGAGGTTCCTTAGTAGAAAGTTGTGCTTTGGCTGAGAATTTGAATGAATGATTAACGATGAATGATGGAAAATGGAAACTTCAGAACTATTAAAGCGGGTCCGGACTATTGAAATTAAAACCCGGGGATTGTCTAAAAATATATTTGCAGGAGAGTATCACTCGGCCTTTAAGGGGCGAGGAATGACTTTTAGCGAGGTGCGTGAGTACCAATATGGAGATGATATCCGTAATATAGACTGGAATGTAACAGCACGTCACAATAAGCCGTTTGTCAAAGTTTTTGAGGAGGAACGTGAGTTGACTGTCATGTTGATGATTGATGTTAGCGGTTCACGTAATTTTGGAACAGTAACCAAACTGAAGAAGAATCAGATAACGGAAATAGCTGCTGTTATAGCTTTTTCTGCCATTCAGAATAATGATAAAATAGGTGTTATATTTTTCTCTAATAAAATAGAGAAATTTATTCCACCCAAAAAGGGAAGAACGCATATTCTGCATATAATCCGTGAGTTGATTGATTTTTATCCGGAAGACAAGCAGACAAATATTGAGCAGGCTTTACAGTATATGACAAATTCCATCAAGAAACGCTGTACATGCTTTTTATTGTCAGACTTTATGGATGAACATGATTTTTCTCATGCGCTGACGATTGCTAACCGAAAGCATGATGTGGTTGCGCTAAGAGTATATGATTCGCGAGAGAATGTGTTGCCGCCGGTGGGTATGATGTTTTTGACAGATGCGGAAACCGGTGAGCAGATGTGGGTGGATACATCGGACAAAAAGGTAAGAGACGGATATGCAAAGTATATGGCTGACTGGGAAAAAGAATTGGATAGGACTTTTAAACAGGCAGGTGTTGATGTTGCAAATATTCGTGCAGACGAAGATTATGTCAGAGCATTAATGGCATTGTTCAAGAAAAGAGCTTAATATATCGGATTGAAAAAAAACTGTTTATGAAGCAGATATTATTATATATTCTTTTGATGGTGTGTATCGGGAAGCTGAATGCCCAAAATTTGGAGTATGGAGTGGAATTGGATACAAACTATATGTTGATTGGCGATCAACAGCATCTGACTTTCAAAGTGAGATGTGCATCAGGAATAAAGATTGTATTTCCGCAATTGAAAGATACTGTAGTGCATGGTGTAGAGATTATTTCTGGGCCATCTCGGGATTCCGTCATAGAGGATGATGGCAGATGGCTATATCGTGAAAAATATGTAATTACAGCTTTTGATACGGGAGTGTATGTGATTCCTCCGATGCCCATTACGCTTGAAGGTGAGGAGTTTAATAATGTGTTGCGTACAGATCCGACTGGATTTGCAGTAAATACGTATGAAGTGGACCCTCAAAAAGGAAATTATGATATAGTGCTTCCTTATGCTACGCCATGGACTTTCTCTGAGGTTCTACCATATATTTTATGGAGTTTGTTGGGATTTGCTATTGTTGCTGTGTTGTGTTTTCTATTATGGCGCTTCAAAAAGCATAAGCCTTTGTTTACTCCCGAAAAGGAAAAAGTTCCACCTTATGTGTTGGCAATGCAGTCTTTGGATTCCATCAACGGAGAAAAATTGTGGCAAGCCGGTCGAGAAAAAGAGTATTATACTCGTTTGACAGATACTGTTCGTGCCTATTTAAGTGGAGAATTTGGAATTTCTGCAATGGAACAGACGTCAACGGAAATCTTAAAAGCTATGCAGGTGTGTGACAAAATCAATTCAGGCGAATGTAGTAAGATTGCTGAATTATTGACAACTGCAGATTATGTGAAGTTTGCCAAGTTTACACCCTTGCAGGATGAGAATTCCCGTTATCTTGATTCTGTGTATGATTTTGTAAATACAACTCATCAGCGTTTGTTAGCTGAAAAAGCAGAGCAAGAGAAAAAAGAAGCAGAAGAGCGCAAATTATGTGAGATTGAAGAAAAGAAAACGACTGATATAGCCGGAGTTAATAACAATAGAGAAATGAAGTAAGATGTTTGGATTCGAATTTGCAAACCCGAAATATTTTTTATTGTTGGTATTGTTAATACCAATGATTTTGTGGTACGTTTTTCGAGAAAAGAAATCACATGCAGATTTACAATTTTCTTCTTTACGTGCTTTTAAGGGAATAAAACACTCTGGACGTATTTGGGTGAGACATGCTTTATTTGCTTTGGAGGTGTTGGCAATTATATTTTTGGTGATAGCGTTGGCAAGACCACAGGCGAACAATAATTGGCAGACATATACGAGTGAGGGTATTGATATAGTATTGGCACTTGATGTTTCCGGTAGTATGTTGGCGCGAGATTTTACTCCGGATCGTCTGGAAGCAGCCAAGGAAGTTGGAACAAAGTTCATTTTGGAACGTCCGCAGGATAAAATAGGATTGGTTGTATTTGCAGGGGAGAGTTTTACTCAATGTCCATTGACGACAGATCAAGCTGTGTTAGTAAATCTTTTACGTGAAGTGAAGAGTGGAATTATAGAAGATGGCACAGCAATTGGGTTAGGATTGGCAAATGCAGTAAACAGATTAAAGGAGAGTGACGCAAAATCAAAAGTGATTATTCTGTTAACAGATGGTGTCAATAATCGTGGCGCAATAGCTCCAGCAACAGCAGCTGAGTTGGCTCAAACGTATGGTATTCGTGTTTATACCATAGGGGTTGGTACTTATGGCGAGGCTCCTTATCCTATAGCAACTCCTTTTGGTGTGCAGTTGCAGAATGTGCCGGTAGAGATTGATGAAGAGGTGTTGCAGCAGATTGCTAATCTTACCGGAGGACAGTATTTCCGAGCTACTGATAATGAAAAATTGAAACAGATTTATCAGGAAATTGACCAGTTGGAGAAGAGTAAGATTGAAGTGAAGCATTTCAGCAAAAAAGATGAGAAATATTTTGTGTTTGGTCTAATCGGTATGTGTCTATTGATAGCTCAGGCTTTATTGCGTTATACTTTATTGAGAAAGATTCCTTAGAAGTTTGTAGTTGATTTTAATTAAAGATGAATTGTCATGTTTAGATTTGCACATCCAGAATTATTGTATCTTTTGATTATTATACCGTTGCTGATTCTCTTCTATGTAGTGATGATTAATAAGAAAAAGAAGGCTATAGCAGAATTTGGAAATCCTGAATTGCTTAAGCCCTTGATGCCGTTGGTATCTTATAAGCGGGAATCATGGAAGTTTATAATGATTCTTATCGCTTTGATATTCGTGATTGTTGGAGTTGCCGGACCTCAGTTTGGTTCCAAATTGCAGCAGGTAAAAAAGCAAGGAGTGGAATTGATGATTGTATTAGATGTTTCTAATTCTATGTTGGCTCAAGATATAAAGCCTAATCGTTTGGAAAAAGCAAAAATGGCTATTTCCCGTATGGTCGAAAAATTATCAGATGATAAGGTGGGGATGATTGTATTTGCCGGAGATGCGTTCGTACAATTACCGATAACAACAGATTATTCATCAGCAAAACTATTTTTATCTAATATAAATACAGATATTGTGCCGGTTCAAGGAACAGCAATAGGTGCTGCGATAGATTTGGCAGCAAAGTCTTTTACTCCTGAAACTGAAACATCCAAAGCCATCATTATAATAACGGATGGTGAAAATCATCAAGATGATGCAATTGCTGCTGCTCGTATAGCTCATGAAAAAGGTATTACTATTCATACTATTGGAATGGGTTTGGAACAAGGAGCTCCCATTCCAGAAAAAGGAAATCCGGGTCAATTTATGAAAGACGGCAGTGGGAATGTGGTAGTATCTAAGCTTGATGAACAAACATTGCAGGAAATTGCAAAAGCTGGAGAAGGGATGTATGTGCGGGCAAGCAATAGTGAGGTGGGATTGTCGAGGTTATTAGATGAAGTGGGAAAAATGGAGAAAAATTTATTGGAAGAAAAGGTATATACTGATTATGCAGAGAAATATCAGTATTTCATTTTGGTCGGTTTGTTCTTTATTTTTATTGAATTTATGATTTTGGGTAGAAGAAATAAGCGCCTCATGAAAATTAATATCTTTAAAAGAGAAGGTAAATGATGGATGTTAAATGATAAGTGTTATGGTAAAAGTAGTAATAATAGTTCTGATATTAGCTTGGGGAGTGAGTCCTGTATGGGCACAGCAAGAACGTAAATATATTCGTGAAGGTAATGAGTTGTTTAATAAACAAGATTTTGAAAAGGCGGAAGTTGAATATCGCAAGGCTGCAGCTAAAAAAGAAAATTCTTTTGAAGCAACTTTTAATATGGCAGACGCTTTGTATAAGCAAAAAAAATTTGATGAAGCGTTGAAGCAGTTCTCTGCCTTGGCTGAAACAGAAAAAGATAAAAAACGATTGGGAGAAATATATCATAATATAGGAAACACGTTATTGGCGATGGAAAAAACCAATGAAAGTATAGAAGCATATAAGGAATCATTGAGAAATAATCCGACTTCAGAAGCTACTAAGTATAATCTGGAATTTGCCCGTCATAAGCAGCAAGAGCAGCAGAATCAAAATCAAAATGAGAATCAGCAAAATCAACAGAATAAGGATCAGCAGCAAAACAAGGATCAAAATAAGGACCAGCAACAAAACAAGAATCAACAAGACCAGAATAAGGATCAAAATAAGAAAGATCAGAATAAGGATCAACAAGATTCAAATAAGGATAAGGAAAATAATAAGAATCAAAATAAAGACCAGCAAAATCAGCAACCACAAGAGCAACAAGGTAAAATTTCTAAAGAGGATGCAGAGCGTTTGTTAGAAGCTTTACAGCAAGATGAAAAGAATGTTCAGGAGAAAGTTCAAAAGCAGAAAGCACAAGAGCAAAAAGCCAAAAAGATGAAGATTAATAAGAATTGGTAAATTTGCAATGAAAGGGGTATTTAATTAAAAGCAAATGAAAAGACTTGGATTTATAATATTACTGTTTATTACCAGTATCGCCTATTCGCAGGATGTAGAGTTTAAAGCCTCTGCTCCGTCTGTTGTAGCAACAGGCGAACAGTTTAGATTATCCTATACGATTAATAGGAATGCTTCCAATCTAAAGGTGCCTACTTTTGATGGATTTGAATTATTAATGGGACCGAATACCAGCCAGTCATCTTCTTTTTCGATGATAAATGGTAAAACTACGCAAAGTGTATCTTTTATTTATACCTATTTGATGTTAGGTTCGAAAGAGGGTACTTATAAGATCCCTTCTGCTACAATTACAGTAGATGGCAAGCAATATAAATCTAATGAATTAACGATTCAGGTTGTAAAAAGTACTAGTAATTCAAGAACTTCAAATACACAGTCTGGGCAATCTGCAGGACAACAAAATAGTTCTGCTGCTATTACGGAGGATAATCTTTTTGTGAAAGTAGATGTATCAAGACGCAGTTTGTATGTTGGAGAGAGTTTGGTGGCTACTATTAAAGTATATTCTAAAGTAGGATTATCTAATTTTGGACGCACTAAGTTTCCTGCCTTTACGGGTTTCTTGGCAGAAGATATACCTACTCCTCAACGTATAGAGTTGGTACGTGAGACTTATAATGGACAGATATATGATGTTGGTGTCATACGAAAGGTTTTGTTATTTCCTCAGCATGCAGGAGAGATAACCATAGAACCTTTTGAATTGGAATGTATAGTTAGACAGCGATTAACAGGAGGAGGGCATGGTTTCTTTGATGATTTCTTTGGAAATTATCGTGATGTGCGTACAATGCGTAGAAGTAAACCGGAGACAATTAATGTCAAAGGATTACCTCAAGACAATAAGCCATTAGGTTTTTCTGGTACTGTTGGGAATATCACAATGTCAACATTTTTGTCTGCCGATACTGTTAATGCAAATGATGCGATTACTTATAAGGTGACATTTGAAGGGAACGGTAATTTGAAATTAATGCAGGCTCCTTCTGTGGATTTTCCATTAGATTTTGAGGCTTATGATCCTAAAGAGTCTTGTAATGTAAATATTACAGAACGAGGCTTATCTGGATCTGTATCTTTTGAATATGTGGTTATCCCTCGTTACTCAGGAGATTATAAAATACCAGCAGTTCGTTATTCTTATTTTGATCCTAAGACTAATTCATATAAGACGATATTAGGTAAAGAATATTTAATACATGTTCGTAAAGGAGTAGAAAAAGGAAAAGTAAGTGGGAATAATGGTGTCGTGCAGTCCTTTAAGAAAGAGGATATTCGCCAAGTTGGAGCAGATATTCGTTATTTAAAATCCGGCGATTTGGGTTTGAAGGTAAAAGGTGTACAGTTTTTTGGAACGTTCAATTATTGGTTAGCTCTTTTGATTCCTGCTTTTCTGTTTATTGTAGGAATTTTTGTGAACCGCCAGCGTATAAAGGCAAATACAGATACTGTTCGTATAAAAAATCGTACAGCAACAAAAATGGCAAGAAAGAGATTGAAGTTAGCCGCTCATGCTATGAAAAATCACAATGCAGAATTATTCTATAATGAGATTTTGAAAGCATTGTGGGGATATATGAGTTATAAATTGAATATTGATCAAGCGGAATTAAATCGAGATAATATAAGTGATATTCTAGTACACAAGTACGTGACAGATGAGCAGGTAAAAGAGTTTATTGCAGTGCTCGATATATGTGAATATGCACGTTATGCTCCTGGTAGTAATTCTGTTCAAGAGATGGATAAAGTGTACACTCAGAGTATAGGAGTTATTACAAAATTAGATAAAAATTTATAAGCAAATAGATGATGAAAGAGGTATTATTGCTTTTAACCGTATTGCTAATAAGTGTCAATAGTTTTGCTGCAGAAGTTTCCTCCGAAAAGCAGGCAGAGGAATTGTATGCAGTTGGAAATTATGGTGACGCAGCTGATATTTATAATAAGATTCTTACAGAAGGTAAAGAATCGGCAGAGTTGTATTATAATTTGGGAAATTGTTATTATAAATTAGGAGACAATACTCATGCAATCATTAACTATGAAAGAGCTTTGTTATTGAATCCTAGAGATGCATCAACACATTATAATTTAAAGATGGCACAAAAATCTATAGTTGATAAAATAGAGGTGTTACCAGAACTTTTTTTTGTGAGATGGTATAAACGTCTTGAGACTGCTTTTTCTGCAGATCAATGGGGATATTTGTCTGTTGTGCTATTTGTCCTTTTTCTGATTATGGCAACATTATTTTTTTATTCTCGTTCAGTAGCCATTAAGAAAGTCGGTTTTATGGTGGGGATTATCATGTTTATCTTTACAATAAGTTCAATGTATTTTGCATCAAAGCAAAACAGTCGTATTTCAGAACGTGAATATGCAATTGTTACTACTCCTAGTGTGACCGTGAAAGGTTCTCCTAATGATAGTGGTACTAGTCTTTTTTTAATTCATGAGGGTTTGAAAGTGCGTATTGTAGAAGAGTTGGGTGATTGGTATAATATTCGCTTAGCTGATGGAAACGAAGGGTGGATTGCTAAGTCTGATATCGAAATAATTTAGTATGGATAATTTTATAGTTTCTGCGCGAAAATATAGACCTGCAAGTTTTGATACTGTTGTAGGGCAATTAGCAATTACTTCAACTTTGCGTAATGCTATTGTGAATAATCAATTAGCCCAGGCATATTTATTTGCAGGGCCTCGTGGTGTTGGTAAAACGACTTGTGCGAGAATTTTTGCTAAAACCATTAATTGTATGAATTTGCAACCCAATGCAGAACCTTGTAATGAATGTGAATCATGTAAAGCATTTAACGCTGGGAGATCTTTAAATATTCACGAATTAGACGCTGCATCCAATAATAGTGTTGATGATATTAGAGGATTAGTGGATCAAGTACGTATTTTACCACAAGTAGGGAAATACAGTGTATATATCATCGATGAAGTTCATATGTTAAGTACATCAGCTTTTAATGCTTTTTTGAAAACATTGGAAGAACCACCTGCTCATGCGATTTTTATTCTTGCTACGACTGAAAAACATAAGATATTACCTACGATTCTTTCACGTTGTCAAATATATGATTTCAACCGAATGAAGGTTAGCGATACGGTAGAACATCTCAAATACATCGCATCTAAGGAAGGGATTAATGCAGAAGAAGCCGCATTGGATATTATAGCACAAAAAGCAGATGGTGCCATGCGTGATGCGCTTTCTATCTTTGATCAAGTAGTGAGTTTTTGTGGAAAAGACCTGACTTATGGGCGAGTAATAGAAAATTTGAATGTTTTGGATTATGATTACTATTTTCGTCTGACAGACTATTTTTATAATGGGAAAGTATCTGATGCTTTACTGTTGTTAAATGAAATCATAGAGAAAGGCTTTGATGTTGGTAATTTGCTTGCAGGATTGGGTAAACATTTTAGAGATGTTTTGGTGGCAAAAGATTCGGCAACCGTGCAATTATTGGAAGTAAGTGCTACGATTAAAGCCCAGTATGCAAAACAGGCGGAGGTATGTACTGTTGATTTTTTATATGAAGCATTAAAGGTTATTGAGCAGTGTGAGATGCAGTATAAAGTGAGGATGGAGAAGCGGTTATGTGTGGAAATAGCTTTTATTCGTTTGTGTCAAATTAATGAATTAAAAAAAAAAGCCTGAGAGCATCTGAATTTTTAGCATTATTGAAAATAGATAGTTTTACCGGTAAATTTGGAGAAGTTGTTTTTGTTACACCTGTAGCTAAAAAAACGGATACATCTAATGTACAGAGAATACCTTCCCAATATTCCCGGCCTGAATCTTCCTTTAAGATAAAGGATGTCTATTCTCAAGTGCTGCATGAACAACCCGTTATTGTGAGAGAACAGCAGGAGGAAAAACATGAAAAAATACTTGCTCGTGAGTCCATAAGTGAAGCAAAAGTAGTGCTTGCTTTCGAGCGTTATATTGCAGAATGTAAGCCTGAACAAATGATTGCAATTGCTTTAAAAGCACATCAACCGCTGGTTCGAGGAGAGCAAATAACAATATTGTTAGATAATCAGCTGTTAATTGATAAATTGGAAAACATTAAGATGCATTTCCACCATTCTTTAATGAAAATGCTTAATAATGGATTTATTTCATTATGTTTTGGTTTGTTTGATGCTAATATAACTTCTGAAACAAAGAAATATTATACTTCCAGCGAAAAATTTGAACATTTTGTAGAACAGAATCCGGTAGTCAATGATTTAAGGCAGTTGTTCGGTTTGGAACTTGATTGACGTTTGAATAGTGAAGTTTTTAACATGGAGAGTTAGAGAGATGGTCCTAAAGCCATCTCTCGTAGTTTTTTGTTATTTTCGATTAACATCTCTTGAATTTGCTTGTGCAGTGGGCATAATTACTATATCATTCAGACAAACATGATTCGGGCGGGTGATTGCAAAAATAATAGTGTCTGCAATGTCTTCATTCGTCAGAGGAGTGATACCATTATAAACGTTTTTGGCTGCAACTTCGTCTCCTTTGTAGCGAACAAGTGAGAATTCTGTTTCTACCATACCAGGTGCGATATTAGTAACTTTA
>CAKVCR010000004.1 GCA_934725835.1 uncultured Odoribacter sp. | reverse complement strand
TTATAAGTAATATAACCATACTTCTCAGGTACTTTTGCAGGAATCTTGTTGGGATATATAAATCCATTGTAAGAATCGATTCTATTATTTTCACGTAACAGATTATCAGAACTCGCGATAATCCCATCCATATCACTTGTAAAATCATTGCCACCCATAAACAGTTCAAAAGAATCTGAAGGAGTTAGTATATTATCAAATGTTATCGGTTCATATTCACCTTTTAACTCATCAGGAGATATTGGCAAACCATCATTGTCAGTATAAGCTTCGGATAAGCCTTTTCCAAACTTGACATAATCCAATAATGAATGCCAATCATATTTTTCATTACAATCACTGAACCAAATTCTGACAAATTGCGCATCAATATTGTTTGCATAATTATTAACATAAATCCATTTGCGCGAATCGGTCCTTATGATATTGTGGGTTATATCTAAAGGCTGATACCTAATGTTATCATTTGATATCTCGATGTCATAATTCCATACATTATCGAAATTAATAGTCCCAAATTGCATATCGGTGCCACGGGTTATTTTATAAGTTATATATCCGGCACCGCTGCCCTCGCCCGTCTGTTCGAACGAAGAAGAAATATTATCGGATTTATATAAATAATCATTTGTAACATCTTTTTCATTCAGTTTTACAGATTCAACAAAAACGGTTTTTCCAAAAACGCTATAATCGGGATATATAATTTTAAGAGTTTTACCTTCAATACTTGCTATTTCATATTTATAATAACTGAAGTCACCCTCACGCTTTATAAAAGTCCTATTCGCAAGTTCTGCTTTATACTTTGATGCAGAATTAGGAGTTTTGCTGTCAAACAAACCTTCTTTTTGAGCATAAAAATCATCGTCAGTTGATTTGAATTGCCAATTAGCAATTTTCAACTCACTTCGCTCGCGGACTATTATTTCAGCAGCAGCGCCAAATTCAGTATCATAAACCAAATAATTTTTCCCTATATCTTTTCCAGCCACTTTATAAAATTTATCGTAACTGTCTTTATCGGATAATATGTTTGAAGTTAAATTTAAATATTTTCCGCTGCCGTCAGCAATATCCTCAGCTGAAGTTTTTTCATAAGAGGCAACAAAATCTATTAGAGCCGCCCAATTCTTTATATCGCTTGGAAAATAAATTCTGATATTACTGTAATTTACATCTTCAGAATAATATGTATTATACGCCCAATAATCGCTGACAATATCAGTAATTTTTACACAGATTATTTCTTCAAAAACTGATCCGTCATTAGAACCTTTTACAACAAAGTCCTGATGTCCTTCACCTTTATCGCCAATAAGTCCGTTAAATACAAAGTCGTTACCGGGATTGACCTTGTACTCAATAAAACTATTTTCCTCAGGATCGGCTTCATCCTGCATAAAGAAATCGTTACCGTTAATGACTATATTACCGCTTGTTTTTGAGACAGTGTTAAGACTGTCAGCATGATCCTCATAAAGCAATGTTGCATATTTTGGTTTACTTATTATCACCTGATTTAACATTGCAAACCAGTCATTATACTCTGGGGGGAAATATACCCTTACCTTAATTGCATTAAGATTTTCATATGTTGTTTTTTGATCAAGCCAATAATTATCCCTTATACTGTCCGAGGTTACTCCCGTTTGCTTTTGATAATTTACTCCATCAAGCGATGAATACACTTCGAAACGCGAAGCGTCTACACCCTTGTCTTTTATACAACCTTCAATATAAAGATTGTTTCCAGGCTCAAAATCATACTCAACATAAGCTTTATATATAAAATATTTCTGGAAAGCCTCAGAATTGTATAACTCTATACCACCTGAAAAATCATACAAATTACTACTGTCATCAAGTTGGTCAACGCCAACAAATTCATCAGATGTTTTTTCACCTGTCACTTCAACCTTATCCACTTTGGCTGCCCAACCGCTTGACCAGACATCTTCAATGTAAGGATACTCAATTTTTACAAAATTACAGCCTACATTTTCCAGAGTGATATCATAATTATACCAACCGTTACCGTCTGGAGTCGAGGGCTTGTTATCTGTAACAGCAGATTCGGTAAAATCAAAACCGTTATTTGATCCTGAAACCTTCCATCCAAAAACATCGGTACCGTAACTTTTTACAGAAAAAGTAACCTTGGAGTTTAACGGCACTTTATATATCAACTCACCGCTCATATGCGGCTTTGACGGGTCTATTATAAAATAATTACCGTCGTGTACAATAACATTTCCCGACTGGCAAGATATTTTATTCAAATCAGTGCAATCATCTTTAATTATTATATCTTCAGCCGCATTTACAAACGAATTTAAACTCGGAAGTATTGTAGTAAAAATTAAAGATAAGACAATCAACAAAGAAATCAATCTATTTTTTTTCATAAAAATTCTCCTTTATATACCAGCGAATTGCAATAGCAAGTTGCAATAATTTTGACAAGTGACGATCTTTGTGAGGGCGGTTTGTTCTTCTGGAGGGAGGGGCGAAGCCCCGACCGGAGGAAGAACAAACCGCAGCCGGCGCTCAGATGGCGTAGATTCGGTCCAGTTCTTCGTCAAACAGCTCCTCCGGTGTCCGGTAGCCCAGGATTTTTCTCGGCAGCGTATTGGCCCAATCGGCCATGTAAGCAATGTCTTCTATCGAGCACCCTGCCATACTGACACCCTTGGGAATGAATCTGCGCAGCAGTCTGTTGTGGCATTCATTTGTGCCCTTTTCCCAGGATGAATACGGATGGGTAAAGTAAACACTGGTGCCTTGGGATGCCAATTCTGCCAGCCTTGCAAATTCAGATCCATTATCTCCGGTAACACTCTTGAAAACAGTAGATGCCTTAATTCCAAAGTAGTCCATGATGCTTTGAATTGCCTCTTGAACCGCGTCAGCCGTGTGATTAGCTGCCTTGATCCAGATGGAATTACGAGTTTTTCTTTCTGTCATCGTTACGGTGCAGGGCTCATCCTCATATTTGCTGCCCAAGACGGTATCCACTTCCCAGTGACCAAATTCCTCCCGCAATTCCACGCTTTCAGGGCGCAATTCAATGCTGTCGCCAAGAACCCGCTTGTGTTTTCGCACTTTTTCCTTCTTTGTGTTGCGTTTTAACTTCTCTGGCAGATCAATGTTTTTTTGATCCCGATCAACCCATTGTCCACATAGTTGTATAGGGTTTTGGTACAAACTATCTGCCCTCGATGGAACTTTCCGGATTTAAGTGCTTTTCCAACACTGGCGTCCAGTGACCAACTCTTGGCGAACCATTCTTCCACATAGTTGATGAAGGAATAAACTTCCAACCGCTTCTACTGTCGGCGGCTGTTGCGGCGGTTATCTTTGTATTGCTGCTCTCCGGCCTTCGCTTTGTATCGAGCAACCTTGCCGTTGTACAGGTATACTGTCCCTCGGGCAATTTCATTCTTGATGGTGTTGTATGCTCTGCCCAGATGTTTCGCAATTCGGTAAGGTGACCAGCCGTCCTTTAACCGCACTTCATTTTCGTGGCGTTCTTCTGCTAAAAGGTGTTGCCCTTTGCGATGTTCAGTAGTATAATTCTGAATGTCCATAGTGTTCGATCCTTTTGGAGTTTTTTGTGTGGTAACTTAATTCTACCACTGGATCGTCACTATGGTTTTTTATTGGTACTATTGCAGCTTCATTTTACAACGCGCCTCCTTTATATACCCGTAATCCCCGAATGCTCCATACCCTGCACAAAATATTTCTGTGAAATTACAAATAATAAAATTATTGGTATAATAGTTATCAGTGCACCTGCATTCAACCATGACGAAACCTGCAAAGGATCTAATTGAGTTGCTCCACCGCCGGCTGCAAGAAACAACTTATTTTGAAGATTGCCTAAACCTGTTGTCAAAAATTTCATATCCGGTGCAAGCAACGAAGTGAAATAATCATCATTCCACTGCCAGACAAATGAAAACATTGCTATAGTCATTAATGAAGTCTTCGAATTAGGCAAAATAACGCTAAAAAAAGTTTTTACAGTTCCTGCTCCGTCGATCATTGAGGCTTCCTCTAGTTCTTTCGGCAATCCTCTGAAAAACTGTCTCATTATGTAAATATACAACCCGCATCTTATTCCCGAGGCTGTTACTGCCTTGAGAACAAATGGTAAATAGCTGTTAAGTATTCCTGAATCTCCTTTTATAAGTGTAACAATTCCAAGAGGATCAAAAAATCTAAACTGCATATAACTTGAAATCATATAGGTTGACGGCGGAACAACAAGAGTAAATATCGTTAAAGCAAATAAGATGCCACTGAATTTGAATTTAAGCCTTGCATATCCGTAAGCTGCTAAAGTACAGGATAATACTTGCAATAATGTAACTATTACTGTTAATATAAATGTGTTCAAAAAAGCCTTGCCATATTCCATTACTTCTGCAGCATGAGAGAAATTAGTAAATGTTGGTGATTTTACAAACCACTTTACCATAGGATCTTTTAAGTCGGCCGCCGACATCAATGAAACAGATAACTTGACAACAAGTGGATATAAAATAACATATGATATTCCAATCACAAGGAGTGAACGGCATATAACAAAAACCAATTTTTTAATTGTCACCGTAATAAACTCCTTTCCTACTTATGAACGCAACCACTAGCAAAATAAACGCTATGATAACAAAATATATCCACGCCATAGAAGAAGCCAATCCAAACTGCTGATACTGGAACATTGTATCGTCAATCAATACCAAAACCCAGTTATTAAATGCTGTAAAAGAATCGATAATCGAATAAATAAGACTTAATAGCAAAACCGGACTCACCATCTGAAAAGTTATAAGCCAAAAATTTTCCCACGCCGTAGCACCTTCTACATTTGACGCTTCATAAAGCGATGGTGAAATAGATTGAAGTCCTGTAAAGATTATCAGAATCTGAACTCCGGACATTCTTACTATTTCATACACTCTTCCCACAGCATCAGATAAAAATGTTATAAAACCTTCAGGCAGTCCTGAATACAAAATCAAAAATTCACTCAAAT
This sequence comes from uncultured Odoribacter sp., assembly GCA_934725835.1. Taxonomy (GTDB): domain Bacteria; phylum Bacteroidota; class Bacteroidia; order Bacteroidales; family Marinifilaceae; genus Odoribacter. The sequence continues at coordinate 25,694 of CAKVCR010000004.1, read as the reverse complement.
TGAAATTTTCAACAGCAGAGGCAGCGTCCACCGCTCTGTATCCTCCTGATCTCATTCCTCCTTGAAATACATCCCAGGTATCTAAATTCATTAGAGCGGTCGATGCCATTACAATAGGCAATAAGAATATTATTCTTGCTATTTTATTGCCTTTAAATTGCTGATTTAAAAGCGTAGCAGCAAAAAAACTAAATATTACTACAATAGGAGCATTGATTATCATATTTAATATGGATTGTGTCAGCTTTGGTAAAAATTGTGCGTTTTTCGTCAACGCATTACTATAATTTGAAAATCCAATTAAAGTCGTAGACATGCCATTTTCGGTGAGTTTAACATCGGAAAAACTATAAGCCAATGAACTAAAAAGAGGAACTATGAAAAACGCAATCAGTCCTATAATGCTTGGTAATACAAAGCAAAAACCGATTATCTGTTTTTTAAAACTTAGTATGGATCTATTTTTCACAGACTTACTCCCTTTCTATTTCAAAATCCATCGACTTTACTGTTAGTTTATTTACCGTTATATCATAAGTATTATAATTAGTATAAATTTTAGTTTTATCTTCAAACTCCGTACAAAAAACATTATTTTCAACACAATAATGATTAATTATTTTCAAGTTGCTTTCAATATTATACTTCTTATAATTATTGATAATTTCTTGTTTCCAATCATCAAATGAAGCAGAATAGTATTTTCCGTTATTGATTCCTATCAATTCACTTGAATTGGAAGCACAGAAACTGAATGAAAGCGCGGCTCCGGTTTCTGCAGTTTTAAGAAGTGCTCTCTTATAATCTCCTGCAAGATTAATCGGACTTCCGCTGAACGGTATATATCCTCTGTAAACAATAGCAAAAAAAGGAACATCCTGACTTGTAATATTAAGATTACTGCTATTTAACGGAATATTGTATAAATTATCCGAATATTTAATTAACGGATAATTAGTTTCTGAAATCATCAAATCAAAGTTTTCGTTTAATGATTGAATTTGCCTGACAATATCATTCATCGCATCTGTTCTTGAATAAAATTTATTAGACTTGAAATTAGAATTCAAATCACTTAAATCGCTGAAGGACAGGCTTTTAACATTTGCTTTTGAAATCCGTTTAATATAACTTTTGAATTTTTCAGACAGTTTCTGTGTATCCAATAAATAAACGGCAGAAGATTTTGTGTCCTGGCAACCAGTAACAAAATCGAACTCAAAATATGAAGCCGTATTATTACCGATATGTTTAACCGTGTCGTTAAGTTTACTTATACCCTTTGCACTTTCAAAGTTAATAGCATTGGTATTAACAAAAGCTGTATAACCATATTTTTTTAACGATTCCTGCAAGGATGCCAGTCGCTTTGTAACAGATTTTATTCCTTTATCAGTCAATGTAGAATTAAGTGCATTTTTTTGCCAGCCCACAAGATTAAAGGTGACATCTTTAATGCCTTCTGAATTGAGTTGTTCAGATATATTTATAATATCTTGCGGTGAAGTCAGTGTTATTAGTTTTTTATATGGAATAACCCCTAATAAAGTACTATCTTTCCTTATTGACATAATAACATCAATATTTATATCTGACTTGTATTCAGTTTCAGGCATATTATCTGTATCCACAAGATATTTTCTGAAACGGTTTGCCATTTGAACATATCCGTTATCACCGTCGTTTAAGAAAAAATAGTAAACAGATATGTCTTTTTTATAAAACTGTTTAGGATAAACCTTTGAAGTGGTTGCGGAGCCTCCGCCAAGGTCTATATTATCTGAAGGCATTGTTAAAAATTTAGTATATACAGTTGAAATCGAATCATTACCATCCACAACTATACTTGCAATCTCTGAACCTCTATTTATAACACCAAGTATTCCGGTTTGATTAACTTTCAATCCAAACACCGGAAGTAAAGATTTCTGATATGTATCAAATTTTTTATCAACTCTTATTGCCTTATCCTCACCGTAAATCTGAATCTCTGTCCGACCGTATTTGCTTGCTAATTTTTGATTATGATATGATATTGCTCCATTACCATCTGGAAATAAAACATATCCTTCATCAGTCACATTAGCTTTTGTGAAATCCGGCATAAGATTTATTTCTACAATTGATAAGTTTTCAGATGTTTTTACTTTAGAAGTTTTAATATTAACTTCAAGCTTATCTTCGACTAATTTATACTCCACATCTAAATCTATAGAAAGTTTTTGATTGGCACTATCTGTTTTTACGTTATTTTCTTCATTGTCTTTTTCTAAATCACTAGCTGTATATCCTGCCTTCTTATAAAATATTTCAAGCAGATTTTCAGCAACAAAATCTTCTATTTTTCGCAATACATAAATGTCGTCTTTTTCAAGTGCCGGATAAGCCTTTACCTGCTCATCTGTAGCCTCATCTTTAGAAATAAATTCATAACGTCTTTTTACGGTTTTTAAATCATCGGAATCAATCCTATTCTCAATTACCTGTTTAAATCTCTGTGAAGTTATTACAGACGGTAAATCAGCCTTTGTTAATTTCGCACTATCCGATATATGATAACTTAAAACTAAACTTTCGTTGGTTGCTTTAACTTTTATTCCATCATTAATAAAACTGTGATTATACGTATTAAAAACCATCTCACCTTTATCCGAATAGGTCTTAACAGAGAGATGCGTTGAAGAAGCCGAAATAAAACCGGTAACTTTGTTCCGAACTATTATTTCTCCTGATTCTAAAGAAAAAGTCAATTCTATTAGTTCGTTTGAAATTGTACTGTTCTGTATATTATCCTGAAAAGATGTTATGACCGAATTTGAAACTGTATTGACTTGTGAATTTTCTGCATAAAAAGTGACTGGAAGAAAAGCCATTGATATCACTATCAGAACTGATATAATTTTTTTAATCAACTTATTTCCTCCTAACCCAAACTTCTATATGCAAGTTCTTTTATCATCGAATCTACCAAACCGAAAATTTCCTGCAAAAGTGTAAACACCAACAAAAAAAGAAATATTATAATTGCCATAACAACTATAGTTAATAAACAAGCAAAAATAGTTTTACTCATAGTATATTGATGTGCTACCGAAGTTCCAAAAACAATTAATGCACCAGTCCAAATCAAAAATGCCAACTGTAAAACCAAAAGAAAAGCACTTTCATTTTTAGTTAATACATTACTTAAAATTGTATAAAGAACATTTCCAATTATTTGAGGGAATAATGCATAACAGGTCACATTTACAATATCTTTCATTCTTCCTTCGCCAGACATCAATGTTGTCAAACACCAATTAGAAATACACCACAAAACAATGGGAAGAACCGCTTGCATCAAATCAATTGCTAAATTAGGTATTGTTTTATCAGAATTAAAAATATAACCCGAAAGATATTTTTTTATTATTGAAGTGATAACAAACAAAAATGCAATCGAGAAACTTGCAAGCAAACTCCCCTCATATTCTTTCTTAATATCCCAAAAACTTTTGAACGGGTGGAACATAACTTTTGGAGCAAAAGTTATCTTTGATAAATCGTTTAAAATTTTATTCATTTCCCCACCCTTTCTTAATCCTCATATTTCCTTTTAATTCTTTTTATAGTTTTAACAGAAGAAAATATAACCGACACAACAGCAACTGCAATAATAACAATTAAGAGTATCGGTATGACTTGGGCCATAAAACTCTGCCTTTGCATATCGAATGCTTTAGAGTACAAATCGGTATCATTACCCAATTGAGCATAAACCATTGCCTCTTTATATTTTCCTTCTTTAAACAAGCTTTTCGCGATTCCTTTATACGCTATTTCACTGTTTGAATTGTATTTATTTAATATATAGTAATCTTCTGTTGCTTCATTGTAATTTCCGGCAAACTGATTATCAACACCACACAACAATACCTTTCCGTAATCAGTAGGCGAAAAAATAACAATTTTATTTGTTCCCCTGTCTGCCACGACCAGTTCGTCGCCAAACCATTCAACGGCTCCGGGATTAGAAAAACTACCCTTTTGATTACTAAGTCCACCCATAGCAAACAATAGCTCTCCGTTATGGTTATATGTAAAAAGTCTTCCACGGGTATTATCAAGACAGGTGTAAACACCTGACGCCCTAAGAGCAACATCGATAAAATTAGATTTTTTCTTATCCGAACTTGCTGCCACAATTTCTTCCAGATCTCCCTGCAGGGGATTGGATTTATCAAATCTTAATATATCGACACCGTTCATATTGAATTTTCTGATCATCTGATTACCGTTTTCGCCTTTTGCAGTTGAATATAAGAACCCGTCCCGATCTATGGCCACTCCGGAAAACTCCACGGGTACAAACTGAACCATAGCTTCCTGTTGAGCTTTTGTGGAAAAAGTTTTCCAAAACAATTCCCATAAAGTCGGAATAACCTTATTGGCTCCTATAAAACCTTCAAATTCACCATCAGCCGATATGCAAAGAAGTCCCTCATAAGTGCCCTGATTGATAATAAACATACGCTTTGAATTATCGACCACTATTTTTTGCGGCTTAAATACAAATTTGCTGCTCAGTTTTTTTATATCTTCGGTATCTTTAAATTCCTTTATATAATTTCCTTTAAAATCAGATATCAGAATCCTGTTATTTTCTGTGTCTGCAATATATATACGGTTATCCTCTGTCGCAAATATTCCCTGTGCATCTTTGAAAGTTAATTGTTCTCCTGATTTATTAACACTCGCAAATGTAAAAACTTCATTATATTGACTATCAAAAATAATAACTCTTGAGTTTAATGAATCAAGAACAAAAAGCTTCTGATTACATGCAACAATATCCTGAGGCGAGTTAAGAGGTATGTTTCCAACAGAATCGATTATATGCGTTTGCATCATAGAGGACGGTACCGCAACTGCTTCGCCCTTTTGAACATTAAACACATAATCCTGATTTTCGTTTGCGTAAACAACTGTCGAAAACGAAAAACATATTGCAAACAATACTACTGAAATTATAATCTTATTGATTATCCGCATTGTCGGCACCTACTCTTTCATACCCGAACTACTCATTGTTTCAATAATCTGCGATTGAGATAATAAAAATACAACAATCGGAACTATTATCATTGCCAGTCCAACAGCGCTTGTCGCACCGGTTCTCGCTATACCGCCTGCTGCAACCTGCCCCATAGCCTGACTAAGCCCCTTATAGGATTCATCATAAATATATAGAGAATTTTGATTCCAGAGGGTTTGAATAGATAATATTGAAAGGGTTAGCCACGCAGGTTTTACACAAGGCATAATTATTTTAACTAAAATAATTATTTCTGAAGCGCCCTCTACTCTTGCAGACTCCATAAGCACATCAGGTACACCTTCCATAAATTGTTTCATGAGATAAAGTCCCAAGCTCATCTGAAACGCCGGAACTATGACCGCATTATATGTATCAATCCAATCCAACTGGAACATTGTTATATAGTTAGGCACAACTGTAACCGCAGAAGAAAACATCAACGAAAGGACAACTATTTTAAAAATGAATTCTTTTCCCGGAAAATCGTGCTTAGCTAAAACAAAAGCACACAGCGAAGAACATATAACATGACCTACCGTACCCACTACTGTAGTAAACACAGTATTAAACAGATACCTTGTAAACGGAACCCAGGAACTGTTTAAAATATTCATAAGGTCAATAAAGTTCTGAATTGTAGGATGTCTTACAAAAAACTTAGGTGGAAAGGCAAATATTTCATCAAGCGGCTTAAATGCGTTTGAAGCAATATAAACCAAAGGAAGCGCCATAAACATTGCCGCAATCAATAATATTAAAAAAATTGCAAATGTACCGCATGCACTTCTGTTTACCGCATTTGGGTTGGAAACTCTAAAAGACAGTATTCTGCTTCTCTTTCTTTTCATTTCATTTAGTTTCCCACCTTTGACAGAATTTTTTGAATTATCTTATTTGAGAAAATCATTATAAAAAACAGCACTGAAGCTATAGCGGAAGCATAGCCGAGATCGAAACGCAATATACCATAATCGGTCAAGTGATTTATAATAGTATGACCTGCATAATCAACGCTTGGAAATCCAAACAAAACGGTTGTAATATCACCAACCGCAAAAGATTGCGTTATTTGCATAACAGCTCCAAACATCAAAAACTGTTTCATTGCAGGCAGCGTAATAAACCAAAGTTCTTGATAACGGTTTTTTATTCCGTCAACCGCAGCCGCTTCAGACATAGATTTGTCGATCGTTTTGAGTCCGGCAACAAAAGCAAGGAACCCTGTTCCCAAACTAAGCCAAAGTTGAACCACAATTACTACAAAAATTATATATCGTGAGTCGTGCAACCACTCAATGGGGCGGGAAATCACACCGATTCTTATTAAAAGATTATTTATAAAACCGTATCTGTCATCATTGAATATATAAGTCCAAACAATAAAAACACCACCCGATATTGAAGGGGCATAGAAAATAAGAGTGAGAAACGATCTTAAACCTGTTTTCATCTCATTTATCAGCCAAGCCAAAACAAAACACATTAAATATCCCAAAGGGCCGGTCACAACAGCAATTAAAAAAGTGTTTTTCAGTGCCATCATAAAAATATCATCTTTCAAAAACAAACGTATATAATTATCCGCTCCGATGAAAACCGGTTTTTCCAAAATATTATAATAAGTAAAACTGTAATAAATAGATCTTATCGCCGGCAAAACAGTAAAAGTAAAAAAAGGTATCATGAACGGCAACATCAGCAAATATGATATTTTGTTTTTATTTATTTTTTTGAATAAATTTCTTATCACATTACACACTCCTTAAAAATAATACCAAACAAAATTTCATACTACTTTAATCCCAGTTCATTGCGCTTATATGTTAATTCGTCATTTATCAAAATCGCAAATTCATCCATAACATCCCGAGGATCATAATTTTGGTTTGTAACACGCCTGAAAGCTGTTTCTATGTATCTTGATGTTAAATACCCACCCGGAACTTCAGGAACAGCCTTTAAATTTTTCATTTGGCGCATCAAAGAATTGTATTGATTTGTGCTCCAGGAAAGTTTTGATATGGCATTTATATTAGCAGTATTGTATCTTGCGGCAATTCCTTGAATACCTTCGATTTTTCTTCCGAATTCCGCCTGAATTTCTTCTGAAGACCACCACTTCATAAACTCCCAAGCAGACTGTTCATCGTCAGTTGCAGAAAACATTACAGTGGCCACTCCACCAAGAGGTACGGTATTATTTATGTTGCCGTTTGAATCTTTTATTCCTGGAACGGTTGTAAAATCCCAAAGACCTCTGATTTCAGGAGCATATACACTTATTTGATTAGCGAAGGTATAATCGACAATCGCAATAGGTACTTCGCCTGTCCTGAATCGGTTTGCAAGATCATATTTCACAGGAAGTCTGTAACTGTTGAATAAATTTGCAAACAATACAAATGAATCTATGGCTTTTGGGTTGTTTAACAGAACCTGTTTGCCATCTTCTGTATATAAATCGCAACCGTTTTGATATATAAACATTGAAACCGAAGAAAATATTCCCGAAGTATCATTTGCAGGTATAACAATATCCATATAATCTTTTTGGAGTAATCCGGCAATTTCACACACATCGTCCCAGGTTTCAGGCAATTCCATACCAATTTCGTTTAAAATATCTCTTCTGTAGAACATCACAGGGAAATTCAAGGTTTCCGGCAAAGCATAAGTTTTATTATCATACGTATATGGTATTGTACTTTCCGGGTGGAATCTTTTTATCACTTCTTCGTAATCAGAAAAATTTCTTAAATCAACCGCAGCGTTTCGTATACCGTAATTAACAGGATCAGATGACGGAACAGATACAGCAACATCCGGACCGTTTCCGGACATTATAGACATCATCAACTGATTCTGTCCTGATGCGTTATTGGCTATTACACTGTTTTGTACCACCTTTATCTTAACACCTATATTTGTTTGAGGAGTAAACTTATTAACTATTAAATTTCTTAAAACATTTGCCTGTTCCCTACCCGACTGTAACCAAACTTCCAACTGTTTAGTATTTGCATCGTCACTTACAACACTGTAGTCCTCAAAAAAACTTGCAACAAATGCTTTGATTTCATACCATACTTTTGTAAAGAAACTATCCTTTTCCGCCTCAAATTCTTTTTCATACGAGCCGACCCAAATATAATCAATATCCAAAGGCTGCTCAATCAATGTAAATATCCATGTTGCTAAAGATCCGATATTAGATTTAAAGTCGTCTAATTCTTTTTGCAGTTTTTTATGATCTGTGCAAAACTCATCAAGTTGCGTTGTTAAATTATCGATGGTAGTATTTGCACTGCCCCTTTTGCCAGCTGTTTTTTCAAGTGAACTGTTTACTTTTTTTAATTCGGCAGACTTTTCTTCAAAAACATCGAAAACTTCAGGTATCAATTTATCTAAACCGTAGTCTCTGTAAGTATCCGGCGAAGTGCCTGTTAATTTCACAACTTTTCTGTATGCATCATTTAATGAAAATACTATTTTCTGAGTTTCTTCCAGAAGTTCAGAAAGTTCACCCAAAGTACATTCAAGTCTTATCCTGTGCTCGCCTTTATTTAAATAAAACTGATATTCCTCTTTGCCGTCGCCTAAAACTTCGGTTTGCCAATTAGAATTATACCCAAATTTAATATTTCCAACCTCTTTGAACGGGACTTTCCCGTCTATATAAAGTCTTCGACTGGAAATACTGCCGCTGTTAATGTTCTGGCGGTAGCGCATACCGATTTTATAATAACCGTCTTGAGGAACATTTATTATCCATTCTATCCACTCGCCGGCTTTCGACCAATTGCTTCCGCCTATATAGTTAAGTCTTATTTTAGAAGGGTTTGACGGACTTGTTGAAGGCGAAGTTCGGTCATAAACAGGCACTATTTCAGAACTTGATTTTGAATTATAAAGTTCGCCTTCATAAATTTCAGAAAAAGATATACTAGCGCTCGCAGTATTTTTCTTATAAGGCAAAGCTTCATTTTGTTTGACAACAGAGAGTGAATTGATAACCAAATCACCCTTTTTAGAGGTAAGTGTAATTATATGCTTGCCCTTTTGAAGTTCAACAGATAAATAATTATCCGCAAATAACGCATTTGGTCTGAGTATCACATCATAATATCCATTGCAAATATACGTATCCGGAACTAATTCGTTGCCCTGAGAATCTTTTTTAAATGCATTTTCTCTATCCTTTTGCACAGGATTGAAATAATTTCTTTCTATTTCTATTTCTTTATTTTCTTCTGGCGAATCCTGTCCGTCAATCGACAAATCCACCACAGAAGCATTGAACTTTTGTGATTCCTCCAAAACTTTTAGGAGAATATTATAGTTACCGTCAACGTTAACATCAATTTCAAAAGATGAAGATTCGCCCTCACTAATCACGGTGTCCTGCGGCATCCGTTGGAAATCAACCTCATTTACACCTTTACCTTCAACATTAAAACAGGATGGTGCTATATATGCAGAACTAAGTAAAAATATCACCACAAATAGCTGCGATAAAAACTTGACTGTTTTTCTCATATAATGCACCATCTTGTTATCTAATTATTTTATTTTTTCCTATTCTTCATCCTTTTTAAAGGCACCGTCAATCAAACTCTGAACTTCAGGCTTTACTGATGCAGCAAACTGACTTGGTGTCTGTTTTGTTAAAATGCCGTAATCGGATTTTTCCATTGCATATTTTGATGTTATTCCAGAAAGTTCTTCGATTTTTAAATCATCTGAAATATCTTTGATTATTTCCAAAGATTTTTCGTCATATACATATTTTTCAACTCTCTCCTCAAGAGACGGTTTCCAACTTTGCGGGGCAAAATATTCTGTAACCACTTGCGCAATCAGTTCGCTTTGTTTTGCTTTAGGAGGAATAAAAGCAATCATTACAGAACTCTTTGAATACTTGGCTTCTTTGCCGGGAGCCTTAGGAGCAGGAAGTATTCCATACTTGTCATTTTTCATTTCCTCTTTGAAAATACCGGCCTGCCATAACTGAGCCCCGAACATTGCAATTTCACCATTTACAAACTTGCCTTTAGTATAATCCCAATTATTATTCGCTTCAGTCAAAGGCTCTGCAACATTTTCTTTGTAATAAAGATCATATACAAATTGCATTGCCTGCTGACTTTCTGCATTATCAAGATTGAATTCAGCAGCATTTTCTCCCGTCTTCTTTACCCATCCGCCGTTATTTGAAGCAAGAAACATGGTTTCAAGAATGGTTCCTACCGGTCCGTAACCACCTGTTCCGTAAACCTTACTGTCTCCCTGACCTGTTGTTAATTTCTTAGCAGATGCCAAAAAAGTATCCCATGTCCAATTTCCAGCATCATAAAGATCGTAAAGATAATTCTCATCTCCGAAAGTTTCTTTTATCAATCTTTTGTTGAAGAATATAACCTCGTTGGGCTCTATTTCCTCTTTTAAAACCAAACCGTACTGTTTTCCGTTAAAATTCAAAAGTTTGCTTTTTTCCGTATCCCATGTTGTACCGTCAATTTTCCAGTTGTCGCTGATTTCTCCAACCAGACCGTTTACAACATAATACGGAACAGTTAAGGCATAATCCAAAAATGCCACATCAGCATAAACCTCACCCGCAAGAGTCGAACGCCAATATGAATCATGGTATTTTGCCCAATCCGGAACGATATTGAAATTAAGTTTTACATTGTATTTTTCTTCGATTTCTTCAAGATGCTTTTTCTCTTCTGCGTATGTAGGAGAATTTTCATCCGGACCAATCTGATTTTGTGAACTTATCGTAATGGTTAGTTTTTGCCCGTTATTTTTGTTTGACGAATTACTATTGCTGCAAGCAGAAAGGATACCTAAAGACATAATTACTGCTAGCACAGCAGCAACACTTTTAACCACTGTTATTTTCAATAGTTTTTTCATAAACGCCTCTCCTTTATTTGCTTTAAAGTTTATCTAATTGTAACACAATTTATTTTTATTGTAAACCTTTGCACAAAAAGTCAGTTTTATTTGCAAAGAAACAAGCACTAACTGCAAAGATATTTTTCTCTTTTATAGAAAAAACTCATATTTTGACTATAAATTTCGAAATAATATTTCCTAATTATGCTATATCAATATTTTTTTGTTGAATAACTATTTTTTCACAATTTTTTCTTTGTTAGGAAAAAATTGCATTTTGTGTTTTTTAAATTTGCAAAAAATTACAAAATATATTGAAAAATTATTTTGTGTTTGTTATTATAAAATAAAACCACTCTTTATATTTTGACCGTTTTTTAAAGAACAGTATACCGTAACAACTGTTTAAAGGAGTATAACTTATGGAAAAAAAATTAACATCGCAACAAATTGAATTCAATTATAACAATTTAATAAAATCAACTTATAATAATGACAACGAAAGCAAAATTGAAACAAGAATTACTAAACATATGGAATTGCCTGTAGAAATATATACCAAAAATGTATATATGCAATCCCCCACCGAAGTAAATGTAAGACCGCATTGGCACAGTTATTACGAAATACTTTATATATTAGCAGGCGAACTTTATATTATGATGGGCGGAAACTATATTTGTGCCTCACCGGGACATATCATTATTATACCTCCGGACAAAATTCACGGAACAGCCGGTGATGTATCAACACATATAAAATATCATGTTATCAAATTCGCGCCCCAAATAATGCGCTCAGTAACCGTAAATAAAAATAATAACGATTATGTGAATATGTTTCTCAGTCAAATTTATCACGATGTTTTTCACATAGAAACAAATAACGATTCTTATGCAACCTTATCATCGGTTATTATGCTTTTAGTCGATGAATACAAAAACAAAGAAGATGGGTACGGTCTTTGCATATCAGGCCTTTTGCAAACTATGATTGGATTGTTTGCAAGATGCGGTGTGATCCCTAAAATACAGATCAGCAAAAAAACCGACGACGATATCAGATTTGATGAACTTTTAGAATACATTGACGAAAATATCGAATCTCAAATTTCCAGAACCGATGCTGCCGGTTTTATGAGAATGAGCGTTTCACACTTTTCCAGATTTTTTAAAGAAATGACTGATATGACATTTAAGGAATATATTGACTTTAAAAAGATAAATGAGGTTGAAAAGTTGATATTAACAAATAATCTTTCTGTTAAATCTGCTGCTATGAAGGTTGGGTATACTAATATCCCAAGTTTTTGCAGACTATTCAAAAGAATTAAAAACTATACTCCAAGCAGTCTTAAAATTAAATAATTTAACATTTAAAGATTCTTTTGATTAATAGATATGGTACGAGTCTATAAAAATTTAAAAGAGGAAATATAATAATTACGAAAAAAATAAATGTATCAATTATCGGGAGAGCATCCGGAATTTGTGAAAAAGATTGGATTGTGGATGAAACCCCAAAAACTTATAGTAGGATATATTATGTAAAATCAGGCGAAGCATATTGCAATATTGAATCCGATACTATAAAACTTGAGAAAAATTCTCTTTATATATTTCCGTTAAACAGTAGTTATAAAATAAAACACAATCCCAACATCCCTTTGGACCATATGTGGTTTCATGCGGAAACTTCTCCGCCTATAAATAAACTCATTGTAATCAGAAATATAAAAGATAATTTAGCATTACTGATATTAAAAGCACTTGACCAAATGATATTTGACCATATTGATTGCGAACTTGAAAATAAGCAGCTTGAAATTCTTTTGGAAATTCTTTTAGATAAATATAAGATTGATATCACCATACATAAATGCGTGGAAAAGTTCTGGATTATATTCATAAAAATTATAACAAAAAAATAACTTTAGATGATTTGTGCAACATTGGAACAATCAATAAAAGTTATCTTATTAAGAAATTCAGCGAAACAACATCAACAACACCTTATAAATATATTGAAAATTATCGAATAAATAAAGCCATATCTTATCTTGAAGATGATATAAAAACTGAAACGATATCAAGACTTGTAGGTTATGATGATGTTAAACAGTTTTATAGGGTATTTAAAAAGATCACCGGATATTCTACCGGCCGTTATAAATATTTGGCATCTAATATTTCTGAGAGAAACAACATAAAGCGAATATATGCAACCAAGCAAAAAATAAATGAGGTATGAATAGTTCAAAAAAAGTTCTATACTGAAATTATACTTCGGTATAGAACTTTTTTTGGAGGTTAAAGTTATAATGAAAAGAAAATTCAGAAAAATAATTGCCCTTATTATTAGCATATTACTGTCAGTGACAAACTTTTGCACAGTAACAATGCAGGTTACGGCGACAAGTTCAGAATTTATAGGACTTGATGAACTGGATACAGCCGCAAACCTTGACGATAAGTATTTAATAAATTTCTCTGAGGGAGCAGCGATGCCTCAAAATGACAATGATGCAGCAAACGGCGCATATATACAATACAATATCCCTCTAGGTGCAAATCTGAAATTTTCAACAAGAACAGCAGATTTGTACACAGATGCTAAATATAAAGTAAAAGTAAGTAACGACGGTGTTAACTTTGAAGATGTCGATACACAAAAAAACTTAGTACGCATAGGTGAGGAAAATTACTGGGTATATGATGAATACACAGCAGATGTGAGTCAAAGTAACTATGTTAGAATATTTTTTGATACATATCTCGGTGTCAACTGGAAAACAATGATAGAGTGGGTAAGAATTATTATGCCTGTTGCCGGAATAAAGTTAAGTAGTTCAAGTGTGAAGGTATCATCAGGAGCGATGTTTTCTCTGAAGGCAGAAACCACTCCTAAAAATGCCGAAAACCCAACTATTAATTGGACAATATCAGACGAAACAGTAATTGCAACAAGTAAAACATCTTCAAATTCAGGAGATGAAGTGATATTCACTGCTTTAAAAGATGGAGTGGCAACAATAACCGCTACAACAGAACAGGGTGGATACAGTAAAACCTGTAGCTTAACTGTAGATGACTCGTCAGAAGATGTTATAATATATTCTAATGATAAGTTGGCGGTTTATTTTGATCCCGACACCGGTATGCCTATACAATATTCAGTTACCGAACTCGGAGAAAATGCATTTTTCAGAGGCACTTATGTTAAGAAACCTGTCAGTGCCCTTTTGAGACTGCTCCCGTCCCAGAAAGACTTTGAAACATATGCAGAACTTGTAAGTATTCAGAAAAGCGAATCAACAGTAGCAACTAATTATAAAATAATGTATAACGATGCTCAGGCAGTTTCGTTTACAATTCTTTATTCTTTTAACGGTTTAACAATACAGGCAACTTTAGAAAATGTGGTTGAATCGGAGGGAATAAACCTTTTAGATGTCGAAACAAAAAGTATGATTTCAACTTTAGAATCAAACAATAAAAACAAATGGTTTACCTACAGCGATAACAGGCAGTATCTTGTGAACCTAAAAGACGCTAATGTACGCGGACTTGATGAAGAAGCATGGCAGTGGTTGGGAATTCCTGATACCGATTATCCTAACTATGGATTTTTCCCGATATTTACAATGGGCAATGATGACGCTGCATTTTCATTTGAAGTTCAAGGTTACATAAGCCAGTCTGTTATTGATGTTGTGGAAGATTTAAACGGAAATAAAATCGCAACCTTAGGTGCTACAACAAGGTATAGAATGAAGGGGAGCGATTCTACCCCCAATGTCCTTGCCGCACAAAAAGAAATGTTTCGAATAGATTTTACAGGCGACAAGAATAATGACAGTAATATAACCTGGCTTGATGTAGTTTTTGATTTGAATGAAAGAATGCCAAAAAATGACACTTCTTATTACGAAGGTCTTTATATGCCATTCGGACGCGGAATGGACCCTATTACTTATTATACAGATGAAAACGGTAATTTACGCGAACCGACATCTGATGAAATAACAACGTTTGAGGAGTTCTCACAACTTTCAAAGAATATGGCTTATTTGATAGATGGAAATCCGCAACTTTACTCCGTTAAAGGCTGGCTCGAGGGCGGTCACGATATGGCATATCCCAATTTTACAACACTAAACTCTTATTTAGGCGGAGAAGAAGATTATTTCAAATATAAGCAGGAAATGGAAACATTATATAATGCTTATTTAAATTTTGATGATAATTTTGACGACCAATATATAACTGAATATTCAGGAGAATGGTTCAAACCTATTAATGTTGGGCGTGAAAAAGACGTCGGATATAAGTATGGCGGATTATGGGGTGCACAATCTATACTTACAGATTTCAAAGAGTATATGAAAGACGGCGGTGACGGTGAACAGAGAATAAATTATACTGCCGAAACATATAAACTGAAAAAAAGCAAACTTAATCGACGTTTTAGGATTATGTCCTATCAAATACTCATTTAATCCTGAAAGCCCTGCAAGTGTATATGAAAATGTCGTTGGAAAGAAAAAAGTTTTAGAACAATTTAAGAATAAAGGTATAGAAATCTATACCGAAGGTTTCTCCTACGCAATGGCCGATTCTCTTACATCGGTACACCACTTCCCCACCGAATACGGTGAAACTCCCATATTTGGAGGAATCGAAGTGCCGGTAAGCACGATTACATACCGTGAAACCTCAACTACGGCGGATTTTCTTTGGGCAATGAAAATCCCGGTTATTTCCTTAAATATAACCGTATGAGAGTTGCCAATCAATGGGGCGATCAGGAAAATCAGGTAACGAGCGAGTATTACCTTTTCACTCTACCTTATAAAGTGCTTTCAGGAGAAACAGTTATTGACTTCAATATTTCAGAAGACGGTGAATATTGAAATTACATTCTTACCAATAATTCTTCCATCAAAGCCCCCTCTAATGACCACAACACCAACGGTTATAATGCGTTTTATAAAGGCAATCAAATTATAGGAAGCGAAGACGGCGGATGGTCAGTTTGCCCTATGGATGATTCGCGCATAGCCTTTTATGCTATGAACGACAGAATCCTTTCATACAAACTCCCTGAGGGACAAACAGCAGATACAATTTTTGCAAAAGCACTTATGTCCGATAATCAGGTTGCTTACCGGGCTGTCAATCGCAAAGGTCAAATCACTGCAAACAAATAATTTTACATGTCTGTCAAGTGATTCAAAGCCAAACGATGAAATGGACGGAACGTTTATGGATCTTTTATCAACCGATGAAAATGTTGATGACGAGCTTCATATACAAGAGCGCGATGCACAAATAAACATATTTTTATCTAAACTTAGTGAACGTGAACAGCGCGTTTTAATACTACATTTTGGTTTACAAGGTTCTGAAGTTTATAGTCTTGAAGAAATAAGCAAGGAAATCGGTCTTACGCGAGAGCGAGTTAGACAAATCGAAAGTAAAGCTATACGGAAACTCAGGGCAATGAAAGATATTACCAACCTTCACGATTACATTCATTTATAATCCTGCAATGCGGGTTTATATAATATTTTTAAGGAGGTTTTCAAATATAAACTAAAACATGCATACAGTCGCAATTTAATATTCCGGGAATGAACGCCTAACTTAACGATTGGACCGGCAAAAGTGAGAAACATTACTATGCTGCGGTCTGCTCTGTGATTAAGGAGGTGTTTTTTTGTACTCTTTTTCCGATTTCAGCACGCTAAAAGATTTGCCGGATGTTAAAGACGACATTTCAAACAATTTAATCGAATGCTTTAATAAGCAATTCAAGGCTTGGTACAAAACCAAACAGGGCTTTTCCTCTTTTGAAAGTGCCAATAACTTGATTTCCTTGTTCGTCTTTTTCTTCAACTTTGTTCTCCCCCATTCTGCTTTAAACGGTCTTACCCCGGCTCAGGTCGCCGGTTTGAATTTATCAAAACGAAGAAAACGGGAGTTTTTGCTCGTTGCGTAAAGCTTTTCTATGATTTCGTGAGCTATCTTTTCATTTTAACTTTACAGTGCCCTTTTTTTGAATTTCGTTTTTTAGAAAATCATTGAAGTCCTTACCGCTTTGAGGCGGCTGATCAATGACGGTATACTCGGCAGACAGCGCATCGGTTATTTGCCTTGCTGCCGTTCTGCCGATTTCATCGTTATCCAGATGAAGATAGACAACCTTCGTTTCCTTGTGTCGGTCAAGATAGTTTTTCAGTGCCAGCGGAATATCCTGCTTGTTTTCCGTCTTATATACGCCTGCAAGAGAAAGAAGATCATCGTGACGGGGTTGCCTGTGTCTCAGTTCAAGAGTCGTATAGCTTAACAGATCAATAGCCGATTCAAATAAATGCACGGTTTGCGTTTTGCTTTCGGCAGGGATAAAAAAGAGAAGCGCTTGTCGCTTCCCGTTAAATCTCGTTTAAAATCTGAATTTGTACTCCTGACAGCACCGTACTTCGGCGTATCGCCATCATAACCTAAAAAGATGCAATTATGATACTTCGCATCTTCATAGAGTAGCTTGTTATTACGGCAATAGTCAATAACTGCGTCAGCGATACCCCTGCTTTTGAGATACCGACGAACCGCACATATATCCGAGTTACTTTCGGGCAGTTCCAATTTTTTAGACTTACCGGGCTTCGGAGAAGGAGTATATACGGGCGGCAGCACTGCCGAATATCCTGTAATTATCTCAACCGCCTGCACAAAAGAAATGCCCTTGACCTTTATGAGATAGTCAAGAGCTGTTTTTCCGCCGATGTGCCGTGAAAACCAATGCCATTTACCATTGGATATCTTGAGCGAATCGTGTTCTTTGGTACACCAAGTGTCGTGCGAAATCTTTTTAAGGTTATTCGGCTCATAGTTTTGCAGATAAGTCAGAAGATCCATCTGCTTTGCTTTTTCAATCTGTTCGGGCGTTACCCACATAGCGCACCGCCTATCTGGACTCGCACTTTGACCTGACGAAATCGTCCCGGATTTTTTCGTTTGCAGTACACTCGATCATGTCCCGAATATCATCCATATACCGCGACTCGTGATTTTCCCAACGGGAAAAGATCTTGTCAAGTGCGTTTTGCTCTGACAGCAGTGCTTTGCATTGCTTGTCGGAAAGGTTAAGTTCCTCCATTGCAAATACGATATCTTCTTTCATTGCATAGTCATAAGCGCATTTTAATATTTTCTCTGTCGGCATTGAGAATAATTCTGACTTGTATCGGTCCATTTCATTGCTCAGTTTCTTATACAATGCACTGTTCATTTCTTCATTCGTCATAATTAAATCCTCCTTTTTTCATCATACACCTTGCCATTCGGATAAAGACTGTTTCGGGCAGCTCACCCGGCATAACAATTTCATCGTAATGACGGCAGCCGTGTTCAACCACAAAGTTGTAGATATCGGTATCGGTGTCCGACTCACCGATATATTCGTCCATATCCTCAAACAGCGCGTCTACGATGAATACATTGTCGAGCAGTCCGACAGCCGCGCGTATCGGCATATCGCTGTTTTCAAGAACAGAGAGTACGCGTTTAACAAAATAAAGCTTTTCAAACTCCTCGGACAGATCCTCGCAGTTACAAATCTTATCGTCAAATTCTTTTTTTATGATACCGTAAACAATGTCATTGACACGCATTTTGACAGTGATTTCATCTGTCTTTCTGATATCGTTTTTCATATTCCTTTCACCTCGTCTCTTTTTCGGTTTCAACATCCGACAGCAGGAGCGCGGGCATGTAAAAACGGGTATAAGAACGGGAGAGCACCGTTCTCCGATGCTCTCCCTCCTTGTCAGTCGTCACACCAACCGTAGCAAAACCATTCAAGATCAGCAACATTATTAATACGCTTTTTCCTCTTGGAAGAACGCTGCTTTGTCTTGTTGCTCTTGTCGGCCTTATAAGCTTTGTTATTCGGGTTATGCTGATTGGCATAATCGTCTAACTGCTGCTTAGTATGTGTCTTGCCTGACACTCCGCCTTTTTTTGCCATCTTTTTTCTCCTTTCTCCATAGAAGGCTTGCACGCTGAAATTTCATAGTCTTCAAGCAAAATGCTAAAAGCATGACCGTTCTTGTGTTTGACAATGCAGTCAAGAATAGCCGACTACCGAGAGTCATTTTTAAGCCACATAACAAATGTCTTGCCTCTTACTGAACATCTTTAATAGCAAGAATCCGCTGC
This sequence comes from uncultured Odoribacter sp., assembly GCA_934725835.1. Lineage (GTDB taxonomy): Bacteria > Bacteroidota > Bacteroidia > Bacteroidales > Marinifilaceae > Odoribacter. The sequence continues at coordinate 6,494 of CAKVCR010000004.1, read as the reverse complement.
ATTAATCATTATCTATGGCAGGAGTTTGATTCAGCCGCATCTATGTTCACTCAATACCGCTGAATCAGACATGTGTATTATACACTCTCAAATCAAAAAAATCAACAGATTTAAATGTCTCGTCGCTCGTGCAATTGTCATCACGATCGCATTTTTCAAAAAACAGCGAAGAACATAAGCGACGATATTTAACGGCTCTGTCCGCAACTGACAATTCTCTGTTTTTCGGTGATGTACCGCATATCGTCATCAATGATTGCAGAGATACAAATGTCAAAACAGTCTCACCATACGCAATGTTCGCTTGTATTATATACTGTCGTTATTGACTTTTTTATAAATTTACATTTTTAAAACATAAGCTGTGTATTACCGAAAATATTCATCCCGAGAAGAACGGTATGCCGCCGTTATCGCAGACTATGTCTGATCCTCTGCATTAAATTCCAAAATATCCTTGTGAATACTTAGGATGTTTTCGGGAGTGAATTCAATATAATCGCATTCCGACTCATAATTATCTTCGGCTTCAAGGAAAAACGGCGTGTTGATATCGGCAAGAAATTGATCGGACATTTCCTCAAGGTCGAAAAAGAACTTCTTGGCATTTTCGGGGTGGTTTGCGATGTCGTATTGTTCTACAAGCTCCTCAAAAACCGAAAACGCCAGATTGCCCGAAACATATTGACCGCCCGCGTCCGCATCGGGATTGTAATATATCCAATAAACTGCATTTCTGCCTGAATCCAAGGTAATTCTGATTTTCTCGTTATCGAGCAAATCGGAAGCCTTGACCGGGGCTGTTTCAAGAAATGCAGTAAACACTTCCGGGTGAGAACAAATATCTTTGGCGGTATAATCGACCATCTCAACGGTGGTTTTCAATTTACTCGGCATTATCGTCACCTCTCATAGCTTTTTTCCTTTTTAGGCGGGTGTTTCTCCATATATTCTTTCAGAGAAGTTTCCGTACCCTCATAATTCCAATCAGTCTTGGCATCTATCAGGCGATAAGGCTTCCAATCCTTATTAGGTTGCTCAAGCCGTATCGGTCGGTTGGAAATGAGCGTGCCCCAATGATTAACCAAAATATGCTCTGCAATTTCGCAGGGATCGCCGCGCCCGTCATCGTCGTGACGCACCTCATAAAGATACATACCTTTGGGGAGAGTGCTGCGGTCGCATCTCAGACAAGTGAAAATCATCGGTCTGCCGAATACCGTGACAACTTCAAATGTTTCATCATTAACATTCACCGCAATGCTCATCTTACGCACGCCTCTCTTTTCATAGCTTTTTTGGGGAAAGTCCACCCATATACCTCTCCAATATCATCACCGAGTCTACGAGTGACTTTCTCGATATCCTTTTCGGTCGCCGCGCCGAAATATATCTTTTCTTTCAAGTCCTCAATCTGTTCGTCTGTAACATCGTCCTTGTATGCACGATAGCGATAATGATTTGTGCCGTCGTGATGAATCGCGTCACAACGGAACTCTCCGTTTTTATCCACATACCAAGTGGTATAATCGGTATCTGAATATAAGCAGTCACGGATATTTCCGCTGTTTATTTCTTTATATCCGGTTCGTCTGCCGTTCCAAAGCCCGAGATCGCCGATAACCAAAATCGGTGCGGAGAGCTGAATATCCAAATTGTAACGCTCGTCATCAAGATTGACCGCATTGGAGTCATACATTTTCTCATATAGTTCATCCTCTGAGCAGTGCGGATAAAGCTCCAAAAAGGATTCTCGCCAATCCTCTAAATCAAGATGGTAGTCTGACCATATAATGTGGTCCGTGTTTTCCTGATAACTCATCGTGCGTCACCTCTATCCTTTGTGTTTCGGAGAAGCGTTCCGTTTTCATCATAGCTTTTCGGATCAGCGGCAGGCACATCCCACCCGTACATTGAACCTGCAAGCATTGCTTCAACCTGCGCCTTGCTGACGCCGAGATTTGCATTTCGGTCATTTGCAAATTCACGATTAAACGCCTTGTCCTCGGTAGAATATTCGCAGCGATAATATCCGCTTTCGCTGTGTTTAATGATAATAACATCACCGGTGCTCGGCAGTATCGAATAGCAGACTTCTGGCAGATCCGAGCGCAGCGGAATAAATGCCGCACCGCATTGCTCCATTCGTTCGGCAAATTCGCAGATATGATAAAGGTCATCTCCGACCTCCACATGACTATCGTCAATATATCTGCACACACTGTCTTTGACCTCGCCGTCAGAGAAGGTAATACGAATCTTCTCGCCGTCACTGATGCGAAATTTCTCTTTATATTCCGGGGTAATGAAACGGATTCCTTTTTCGGCACTGCGGATATGCTTATCAAGCCAATTCTTTATATAGCAGTAGCAATAGAGGTTGTATTCGCCCTTGTTAGGATTGAGACGGCAAAGATAAGCATACTTTTGAGTGTCTACCCGTACCCCGTAATAATTCTGCTCATTATTCATTTTTGCCTGCGGAGAAGAATAACAGTATTTTGCCAAAGACTTGCGGTTATAAAGAATATCTCCTTCCTCACGAAGTGAATTGATTACCTTATCAAATTCATCCTTAAACTCATCGGTTTTCAGTTCCTTACGGTAATCCTCCCAGCTGCTGAAAAAGCCATTGCCGTCCGTGTCCATATCGGCTCTCAAATGTCCTATAAGACCGCATTGCATTGAAATCTGCATACTGTTTGAAAAGGTATATTTATCTTCCTTTTCGGTCAAAGCTCGCATATCCAAATCCATCATCTCTCATTCCTTTCCGCTTTCTTGTGTGCCGTAAGTGCCTTGTCATATCCCGGTTTTGCCCATTCGGGCAGATCATCGACGGCGATTGTTCCTATGATATCCTGCCTGTAAAATTTCGTATCGTGTCCGTCATAAAGAGAAGTGCAAAAGAAGCTTCGCCCTCTGGCATTAGGCTGTGCTCCGAAACCGCCCGTGCAAAGCATAAGCTGATGGGTTGCAAACTGATACTCGGGGCTGAAAACATCGCTGTCGATAACGACAATCTTTCCGTTAAGATTTACTTCCTCGGTTATCGGCTCGCATTTGTCAGCGGTGAAAATCAGCTCGCCGTCACCGATAAATTCTTTTTCCTTTTTGATTTTCTCCATAACCTCTTTCGCAGCAGAAGCAATGCGCTGACCGTAGATTTCAAAAATCTCGGCATAACCGTCGCTTGCAAGTGCGCTGCTATATCGTTCAAAGATATCGTTTTGTTCGACATAACAGCAGAGATACCTTTCAGACGGTGCGGCGTTCTTATCTTCTCCGACGATAATTTCCTCGCCGCCGATTCTCTGACAGGCAATTACTTCATAGCTGCCTACCATTCGTTTTTCTTCCTTCAAGCAGTTCACCTCCTTCGTTTTCAAAGGGCGGCACCGTTTTACCGATGCCGCCCATAGAGCTTATTTCTTTTTCTTTCCTCGGATATTCATAAAGACGATACCGCCGATAATGAATACCACAAGGGCGATGAGAATTACTGTTTTCATCTCCCAAACCTCCTTATTTTCTTCCGACATACCAATCGTCGTACATATTGCCCGACAATGTGATATTGCTTATAACATCCTCGCTTACAAGCATACCCATCGGTGTCCACGCGTCCGATTTTACGACCTTGACCGAGTATTTTCCGTCCGGATACCATACGGGCGTGTAATGGACATTCTCGACATTACCTACATTCGGGAAAATCCAAAAGCTGTAGTTTCCTATGATTTTGGATTGCAATGTCGTAATCTTGCCCGCTGCGTTTTGATAATTGTATTCGGGGAAAAGCGCATAGGAATACTGCGGAACGGTAAACCCCGAACCATATGCGGGGGACTCATATCCCGTAACGCCTATCATAACATTGCAGTCATACAAGGATAATCCGTATCCGGATTTCATCGTCCAACTGCTGCCGTTTTGTGTTGCGGTAGCTCCCGTTGCCGGTAAAGTTTCTTTTCTCAGCCAGGGGTTAATTCCGATACCGTAATACACCTTTTCAAAGGCGTTGTTTTTGTATTCATACTGCCACCAAGTCGTATACGCCTTAGTCTCAGTCGGCTCGGCAGGCTTTGTAAATCCTGTCGGTGCGGAGCGCTCATAGGTTGTGTCCGGTGTGGTATAGCTGAGCTTTGGCTTTGTCGTCCTCAGTCGCGAAACAGGGTTATACACCTTACCGCCGTCGATAATCTCCGCGTCAACATATACGCGATTGTTCCCGTATCTGTTTGGTACATACCAATCAAAGGAAACAAGGTTCTTATCCCTTGCAGGCACAATTACATTTTTAGTTGCCGTATAGACCTGATGCTTTTTTGTCTGATCGTAAACCGTGAATTTTACTTTCAGATTAGAGCTTGGTGTGTAATCATCGTAGGACTGATTTTTAATATAAAAGCTCGAAATAACTCTTGTGTTTTCGCGGTACGGCGCGTTCGGCGTAATCGGGATGATTTTTACGGGATGATTGGACTTACATACACGCAGCCAAGCGTTGTTGTAGCGGTCGGTTTCATAGTCTGTATTGCCGCGTTCCACGGTGTCCAGATATACGCCGCCCCAAATCGTAAAGGTTCGTTTATTCGGCACGGTAAAGGTATATCCCGTAATTTCAATCGTGCCGTTAGCAGGGATTGCGTATGTGCCGGGAATCTGAGGACCGCCGTCCATATATCCCTTGACATACACCATGCAATCGGTATTGTTTTTATAAACATATCGAACGGTGACCTCGTCGGCAACCTCCAGCTTTTGCGGATCGACATATTCGCCGTCCTCATTTACAAGCCGAATATCCTCAAGCGCAACATCAGGCTTTAATATATTCAGGTAATAATCGGTCGATTCTCCCGTATGGGCGGTATCGCTTGCCCAATAGGTTCTGAAATTGAATTTCATCTTATACGAATTGGCGTCCTCGTTATCGTTCAGCGGAATCAGATACTGCCTTACCGCACTCTTTGCGGAATAGGAGCTGTATTTGCTCAAATTAGCGTTATCGACATAAACATCTTCGCCGTTCCCGGACTTATAGATCAAGTCCCAAGCACTGCCGTTCCAACGATAGCTCTGTCCGCGCAAATTGTTCGATGATGCCCATTCATTTTTACCGCCGAAGTTATAAGTGAAATGCACCTTTTGCCCGAAATACATAGCGCCGCTTGTTCCCGAAGCATTTGCCGTTGCCTGAACTGCACCGTCAATTCCGTAGGCGGTAATGCTGTCCCTTGTTACAATCGGTCTTATGGGAATATAGAAAGTCTTTTCGGGACCGTATTTCAAAACATTACCGTTTCCGTCAATCCAATCAGCACGGGCTTTTACCGTGATATGATCCGTACCGTTCCCGATAGTTGTCGGGTTCAGCTTAACATCATACCAAGTATTACTGTTTGACCATACATTACGGGAGGTCGAACCGCCGCCGACTACCCAAACAGACTGCTTCACATAGCAATTCTGACTTTCAGCCGGGAAATTGAGCGCATACCAAACCGAACTGTCGGTCTGCGGATAACCGTGTCCGTAAGTCCAATTAGAAAAGCTGCTTCCGTAGCTTATACCGTAATGGTTGTTATTACGGACGCTTATATTTCCGGGCCACGCTTCACAGCAGCGAACGGAAAGCGTCGGTGTGAAGTCAGGCTTGGTTTCGGTGTAGGCAATACCTACGCCGTAGCCGTCGTTGATAATGGTGTAAAAGGACGCGCGCTTTGACAGTTTTCCGACGCCCGACCACAATCCCTGACCGTCCGGTGTGTAAAGGGCGTTCGGGAAATGGCGGTTGGTATACTCGGAAATAAAGCCCCAGCTTGCCGAAGTTTTGCTCGCACCGCCGTTACTGTTCGCGCCCAGGATATGCTTACCGTACAGGGCGATTTCGGTAACAGTCAGAGAATGCCACACGCTTTCAAGGCGCACATCATAGATAGGCTCAACGAGAACCTTATCGCCGTTTTTAAGGCTTGAAATACCGCCGATGCCGAGCTTTGAAAGCACGGGATTAAGATTTCGCGTGTCATTCTGCCAAGCACTCATTCCGCTTGTAACCGGAAGGCTCTGAGCAAATCCCATATCCGCTTCCTTATAACAGTTTGCGGTTGTTTTGCTTGTGGAAAAGCCGCTGTTCTGATTATCCCTTAACTGCTTCTTGTTCCACTTGGTCGTAAACTTATACCAATTAAACGCCTGATTTGCGTACCTTGTGCTGCGGTACACATCTATGACCTTGCCGTTCTTTGTGCCGCCGTTTTTATCCACTACGCTGAAACGGTAGCCGATCATACAGTTATCGTCGGTAGTCATAATTGCGTAGCCGTTCGGTCCTGCCGAAGTTCCCGCACCTCCGCCGCCTGCCGATGAGCCGTCCCAATTAAGTGCATAGGCGGTAACGGCAAGAGAAGAAACGGCGGTCAGCACCGCAAGAAAGATTGACAGAATCCGAATAGTTTTCTTCTTCATCGAAGTCCTCCTTTACATAA
>CAKVCR010000003.1 GCA_934725835.1 uncultured Odoribacter sp. | reverse complement strand
TCCAGCGGTAACGGGGCGCAGATCGGCTCCAGCGGTAACGGGGCGCAGATCGGCTCCAGCGGTTACGGGGCGAAGATCGGCTCCAGCGGTAACGGGGCGCAGATCGGCTCCAGCGGTAACGGGGCGCAGATCGGCTCCAGCGGTAACTGGGCGAAGATCGGCTCCAGCGGTGACTGGGCGAAGATCGGCTCCAGCGGTAACGGGGCGCAGATCGGCTCCAGCGGTAACGGGGCGCAGATCGGCTCCAGCGGTAACTGGGCGAAGATCGGCTCCAGCGGTGACTGGGCGAAGATCGGCTCCAGCGGTTACGGGGCGAAGATCGGCTCAAGCGGTGACGGGGCGCAGATCGGCTCCAGCGGTAACGGGGCGCAGATCGGCTCCAGCGGTGACTGGGCGCAGATCGGCTCCAGCGGTGACTGGGCGGTTGTTTCCGCGATTGGATTCAATAGCGCAATCAAAGCCCAAACCGGAAGCTGGATTGTGTTGGCTGAATATGACAAAGCTTTAAAACCTGTGTGCGTTCGCGCCGCGCAGATCGACGGCGAGAAACTGAAACCGGATACATTCTACACGTTGAAAAATGGTGAATTCATCGAGACTGAAATGGAGGATTAAACATGGACGAAATGAATTACGTTGCTACTGCAATTAGCGCATTGGGAGAGAAGATTGATTCACTGGAATCCGACCTGCGCATGAAAAAGTGGAATATTCGCGATCTGGAAGAGGAAAACAAAAAGCTGAAAGCAAAGCTTGACGAATTGAAGCGCTACGCTGACGGCATGGACGCAACGGAGGATAACTGATATGGCGATCCCTGTATTATTGATTGGCAAGAGCGGCAGCGGCAAGAGCGCTTCCCTGCGCAACCTTGACCCGAACCGCGTTGCGCTGGTAAACGTGCTGGGCAAGCCCTTACCGTTCCGCGGGAAATTCACGCAGGTCGTGACCGATGATTACAACAAAGTCGCCGCGTGCATCGCTTCTGCGCCGAAGAAAGGGCGCGACATTATCATCGTGGATGATGCTGGGTATCTGATCACGAACATGTTCATGCGCGGTCACAGCAATGCAGGAGCAGGAAACGGCGTATTCACGCTGTACAACAGTATCGGTGATCGGTTCTGGAACCTGATCGAAGCGATCCGCGCCGAACCGAGCAATGCCCGCGTGTATCTGATCATGCATGAAGACATGAACGACTTTGGGCAGGTGAAGCCCAAAACCATCGGCAAGCTGATCGATGAAAAAGTGTGCTTGGAAGGCATGTTTACCATCTGCCTGCGGTGCATGATATCGGACGGCAAGCACGTATTCCGCACGCAGAGTGACGGCATGGACACAGCAAAAAGCCCGATGGGCATGTTTGACGCGCTGGAAATCGATAATGACCTGAATTACGTAGATCAACAGATCGTGGAATATTACAAGGAGGATGAGAACTGATGAACATTACCCCCGGTTATGATAACGCCGCATCTTATGATGGCAGCTTTGAGCGCCTGCCCGCTGGCGGTTACATCTGCCGAATTCTAAAGGCGTGGTGCGAAAAGAGCGCAAATGGATCTGAAATGCTTGTGCTGGCGCTGGAAATCGCCGAAGGCGAATACGCAGGATACGCGAAGCGGCAGTTCGAACGCAAAAAGGCGAACAATCCCAATGCGGCATGGGGCTGCACGCTCCGGCAATTGACGCTTGGGTTTGACGGTCAGACAAGCCCATATTTCAAGGGGCTGATTAAATCGATCGAGGAATCAAACGCCGGATATAAGTGGAACTGGCAGGAAGCGACGCTTGCGAATAAGATGGTCGGCATGGTATTCCGCGAGGAAGAATTCGAAACGGACACAGGAGAGATTAAAACGACCGTCAGACCGGCTTTCCCGCGAAGCGCACAAAGTATCCGCGACGGCGTGAAAACGCCTGAAATCAAGCGCCTGCGCGCTTACAGCGCAACTGCACCGGCGAACACGGCGTTTACCCCTGTTGAAGACGAAAAAATGCCCTGGGAGTGATGAATCATGAAGATGTATGAATTGACGGATGCTTATGCGCGGCTAGTCGCCGCGCTGGATGATTGTGAATCCGAGGAACAGGCGGAAGCGATCATTGCGGAGATCGATGCTGTATCCTCGGACATGAATGAAAAGGCGAACAATTACGCCATGATCTTAAAAAATATTAAGGCTGATGCGGATGAACTGACGGCAAAGGCGAGCATCTTCAAGGCGGAAGCCGACCGGCTGACCGCACAGGCGAAAGCGAAGGAAAACCGCGCAAAACGCCTGAAGGAATATCTGACGAACGCGATGTTGAGCGCCGGACTGCGCGGTATTTCAACCGACATTGGCAAGTTTTATGTGCAGGACACGACCAGCGTTGATGTGCTGGACGCATGGGAAGTGCCGGAGGAATACACAACGCCACAGCCGCCGAAGGTCGATAAAACGGCGATCATGAAAGCGTACAAGCAGACGGGCGAAATCGTGCCTGGAATCACGATCAAGCTCACAAGCGGCGTGCGATTTCGCTGAAAACACGAACAATGAGTCTGATGTGCGATTTTTGCGAAGCGAATGTGTGCGCGATTGCGATAATTGCGCCGGAAAGTGGTGTGATCATGGACATTACACGTATTCGGGGCGACAGCCCCAATCAGCGCCAGATGGTGCTGGATTACCTACGCCAGCACGGCAGCATCACGCAGTTGGAAGCGCTGAAGCATCTGGGCGTGATGCGGCTGGGCGCAAGGATATTCGATCTGCGCGAACTGGGGCACAGAATTGACGGTGAGATGGTTGAAGTGCGCAACCGGAACGGCGATAAATGCCGGGTAAAGCGCTATTACCTTCGGAGGGCGGGATAGAGATGGCAGAGCGGCGGATGTTCGCAAAATCCATCGTCCTTTCGGATGATTTTCTGGATATGCCGATGAGCGCAAGAAACCTGTATTTCACGTTCGGAATGCTTGCGGATGACGACGGATTTATCAATAACCCGCGAAGCATCATGCGCCAGATCGGCGCAACGAATGATGATTTGCGGATTCTGGTGGCGAAAAGCTACGTCATTCTATTCGACAGCGGCGTGATTGTGATTCGGCATTGGCGAATTCACAATTATATACAGAAAGACCGATACAAGCCTTCGAAATGTGTGGAAAAGGAACAAGTTTCTATTACGGAAAGCGGCATGTATACAAAATGTATACAACCTGTATCCAAATTGGATACACAGGTAAGGTTAGAGGAAGAGCTAGAGGAAGAGTTAAGACAGGGTAGTACCCCCATAAATGCTTCTGACGAATCATTTATGGGGGGTAGAACGGGCGCGCGAGCGCGCTTCACCCAACCGACAGTTGACGATGTGAACGCTTATTGCCGAGAGCGCGGAATCGCGGTTGACGCGCAACGGTTCGTGGATTTCTACGCTTCCAAAGGCTGGCGGGTCGGTTCATCGCCGATGAAAGACTGGAAGGCGGCAGTTCGCAATTGGGCGGCGCGCGATCGAAGCGAGGGAAAGCAAAAACAAAGCGCTGCATTGAACTATCAGAAGCACACCTACACCGAAGCGGATTTCGGAGCGGATTTCTTTTACGATCCGACGAAGGATGCGGATCATATCAGTCAATTCAAGGTTGACACCGGATGAATCCAAGCAACAATGCGCAGATGTGCGTCAGACGCACAGAAAGCCGCCTAAAACGCCGCCTAAAGGCTCGAACGCAAAATCCCTATCCGAGGGTGAAAACGGCTTACAGTGGCAAATAAAGGCTTTTGACGCGATGCGGAAAAACGGAGGTGAGATACACATGGCATGGAACAGATCGAATTCACGCTGTACGGCGCGCCGAGGACGAAAAAGAACAGCCAGCGCATGATTCGCGCCGGAGGTCGGATTATCCCAATCCCATCAAAGCAATACAAGGACTACGAAGCGGATTGTCTGCGCCAGATCGGCGGCGAGCTGCGAATGAAGATCCATTATCCGGTAAATCTCAAGGCAGTGTATTACATGCCGACGCGCCGCAGGGTGGATTTGGTCAATTGTCTAGAAGCGACCTGTGACATACTGGTCGCGGCGGGCGTGCTGGAGGATGATAATTGTCAGATCGTATCTTCGCACGATGGAAGTAGAGTGCAATACGACAAGAATAACCCTAGGACGGAGATCACAATAACCGAACGATAAATACGATGAACTAAAAATAGTTCACATAAGCGAAAGGAAGAAACAACATGACGATTTGGGGAGCATTCGGGCTGGTCGCCCTCGGCGTTGCAATTGATCGACTGTACGCCATCATTGAATGGCGAAAGTACTACGAAGGACGCAGGGAGTATCGGGAGGTGACGCGGAAATAATGGAACGCACATGCATGATTGAAGCGCGCAAGCGATTGAACGTTGATCTTGTCGCAATGGCACGCGTATGCCGGTGTTCATGGCGGCTGTTGGAAATGCTGGAACAGGATACGCGCGAAGTGACCGTGCCAGGTATCGCGCAGAGGATTGCGGATGCTTACGGGCTGGATGCGGAACAGTATGAATTGTTGCTTCCGATGAATCGCCGCCCGCATAGCCCTGAATATGAGCCTGATAGATACGCCGATAACGGGACGTATTTCTGAGGGGGGGAGCGAAATGCAAAACAGAGATTGCAGCACATGTATGCACGACCTCGGCGGCGGGCGCGATCATTGCCGAATCAATCTGACCTTTGAATGCGAAGCTGGCGGCGGTTATGAAGCGTGGGAGCCATATGAAGATGGCGTTGCGGCGCATGAGGATGAAGTGGACGGACAGGAATGTCCGAGGGTGACGCTGGAAGATTTGCTGGAGGATGAACACAATGATTGAAAACAAAACCGAGGTTGAGATCATCCTGAAGAACGGAAGATCGATCGTGATGCATTGCGAAAAATGCGAAATCGTAACCGATGTATTCGGCGGCATATCCGGCATCAAGTACAGCGGCGATTGTGATACGCAAATCCTGTATATCGATGGCTCGGAGATTGCCGCGGTTGTTCAGCGAGCGATGAAAGGAGATTGAAGATGCTGGTAACATTGAAACCCAATGCCCTGCTTGCAGAGTGGCAGAAGCGATTAGGCTTGCAGGATTGGCGCATCAAGCTGCTGCCGAAATGCAAACCGGAGGATATGGAACTTGAAAATGTCGCGGGCTGCACCGAATGGAATGAGACGCTGAAGACGGCGCGAATCGAGATTCTCGATCCGGAATACTACGGAAATCGAATCGTCCCGTTCGACTGGGAGAAAACGTTGGTGCATGAACTACTGCACCTGAAAACGTCGTTCGTGTCCAACAACGTGGATGATCTTCAGGAGCGCGTTATGCACCAGATGATCGATGATCTTGCCCGTGCGCTTGTAGACGCAAAGCGAAGTGAAAGGAATGTGAACCATGAACATGATTGAATGGGCGGAGAACGAAATCCGCATCGCGCTAGCGCGCGAAAACGAAAATGACAGCTTTTATCAATACGTCAAGGCGTGCCACGAAAGCGCGCTGAAAGCCTACAAATCGCTCTGCGGCGACGGGCATTCCGGTATGAGCATCAGTATCACGCGGAATATTTTAGATCGCCTGATCAAGCATCAGCCGCTTACGCCGATTGAGGATACTGAGGACGTATGGACGGAGCATTTCTGGGAGCGGGAAGATGACCAAAACAGGCTCTATCAATGCAATCGAATGACCTGTTTCTGGAAGCACGTATATCCGGATGGCACCATCATATACAGCGACAACGAGCGCGCCTACGGTGTGAACATGAACGACCCTGAAATCACCTATCACAGCGGATTAACAACCCGCATCGTCGATGAAATGTACCCCATCGCCATGCCATACTACCCGCCGAATCAGCCGTACATGGTTTACACCGAGGAATTCCTGTTCGATAAGCGCAACGGCGATTTCGATACGGTGCATATTCATTATATCCGAACGCCGGAGGGCGATAAAGTGGATGTGAACCGTGTGTTCACCGAATCAGAACTCGGTTGGAAGGAAATCACGCCGGAAGAACTGGACAGGCTGAAAGCGCAAAGGAGGGTTGACAATGATTGAATTGAAGTCCTGCCCGTTCTGCACCGGTGAAGCCGAGATGCGAACCCGTAACGGAAAACGGAAAGGAGCAAAAATCGAGATCCGATGCAGAATTGCGTGCACAAAATGCCATATCGGAATTGCGGACAGGTATGTTACGAAGCAGGAAGAAGGCAAGACGATCGTAGTGCGCGACGGATACGCCAAATGCATCGAAGCATGGAACAGGAGGGTTGACAATGGCTGAATTTGTGGAAGTGATGCGAAAAATCCGCGAGCTGTGCGACGAACGGGAAAATTGCGAAGGCTGCATCATGATGAACGATATCGCGTGCGGCGTGACGACGGGCACGCCGAGCCTGTCCGAGGAAGAAATCGAGCGCCGTGTGGAACAGTGGGAAGCGGAGAAGTACCCGACGTGGATCGAATATCAGCAGGAAGTATTCCCGAATTATACGCGGCAGATATGCCCGATGGTGTTTGGCATTGAATGTACGAGCAACGGGACTGGTTGCCATGAATGCCGAAACAATCCCATTCCCGCCGAGATTGCGGAGAAACTGGGCATTCGTCCGCGGGAGGTGAACCGATGAGCGGGAACCAAACGCCGGAGCGCGAAGACCGGCAAAGGCGCGAATATCAGGCGGAATATCGGAAAAAGAACCTGGAACGCCTGAAGGAATACGATGCGGCCTATAAAAAAGCGAACCGAGGGAAGATCAACGAGTACGCGCGCCAGTATCGCACGGAGCATCCGGAAAAGTACGAGGCGACGCGAGTCAATACGGCGATCAACTTCCTGCGCAAGCGCGGCTATACGGTGATCGCGCCGGAGGAAAAGCAGCCCGAGGAACCGGAGGTGAGCGATGTTGAAAATCAGTGAAATTCCGAAGCGGTTTCAGGATCGGTACAAAAAAGAGTGGAACTGGTGCGGCGACGTGAATCTGATCGCGCTGGGCGCGGTTCGACGCACGGAGAATCCGTATTTCGCAGATGCCGAGAAAAAGGTTGAAAATCAGATCGTGCGATGGTTTGGAAGTTGGCCACGGAACCCGTATGAAACGGTTCACGTAGAGCGCGGCGACGGGGCGCTGTGGTCGATCAATTTGAACAATTTCCTGAACTACGAAAAAATTGATCATGTCGATCCGGAATTTCCGGAAGATTTTTTCCTGAAGCCGGAGGATTTCCAAAAAGGCGGAAGATGCTACATCGAAGGGGACGAAAAATGAACGCGAAGGAACATCAGCGCGAGTATAGCGCGAACAGATATGCGTGGTTGAAACAGCACGGCATCTGCGTCGCCTGCGCCAGCGCCGATGCCGCGCCGAACCGCGTGCGGTGTCCGGAATGCGCGGAGAAGGTCAACGCGCTCAACCGCCGGAGGTACGCCAACATGACGGCGGAGGAGCGGCAAAAGCTGAACGCCGAAGTTCGCGAGCGCAGACGGAGCAGGGTTGAACGCGGGCTGTGCATGGAATGCGGCAAGCCGGTGTACGAAAAACGCAGCAGGGTGCGATGCTATGAATGCTGGCTGCGGCAACTGCGATGCGGGCGCGAACACAAACTGCGTGTGCGGCTGGCGCGATCGGAAACGGTAAAAACCTGCGCGCCGCCGAAGGAACGGGCATGCGCGCCGGTCAGGTAGAAAGAGTAGGCAAACCATGGCTGAAAAGGAGGGATAAGACGTTGAAACTGGGTAGTTTGTTTGACGGAAGCGGAGGCTTCCCGCTGGCGGGCGCATTGAACGGCGTCACGCCGATCTGGGCAAGCGAGATTGAACCGTATCCGATCGCAGTCACGCGCTCACGATTTCCGCAGATGCGACATCTGGGGAATGTCGCGGAGGTTCACGGCGACAAGGTGCAGCCGGTGGACGTGATCACGTTTGGCAGCCCGTGCCAGGATATGAACGTGGCCGGGAAGCGAGCAGGGCTGGATGGCTCCCGCTCTGGTCTGTTCCATGAAGCCATCCGCATCATCAAAGAAATGAGGGAAAAAACGAATGGAGAATATCCAAAATACGCGGTCTGGGAGAACGTCCCCGGAGCGTTCAGCAGCAATCACGGCGAGGGCTTCCGGTGCGTCCTTGAAGCGTTCGCAGGGGTCTGCGACGAAAAAGTATCAATTCCTGGACCTGCGCACGGAAAGTGGGCTCCTGCCGGAGAAGTTGTGGGAACTGGATACTCTGTTGCATGGCGAACGCTCGACGCGCAATACTGGGGAGTGCCCCAGCGCCGTAAGAGAATCTACCTTGTGGCAGATTTTGCAGGCGGACGCGCCGGAGAAATACTGTTTGAGCGCGAAAGCGTGTGCGGGGATTCTGCGGCGGGCAGAGCGCCGAGGCAAGGCGCTGCCGCCGATGCTTCGGGAAGCGCTGGAGGAAACCGTAGCGCTCGGCGCCTGAACCCTATATACGCCCTGCAAGGCAACGGCATCGACCGCGCAGATACCGCCGGATGCAACGGAAGGGTGTGGCGGGAAGACTTGTGCTACACGCTGATGGCAGAAGCGGATGCGTCCCCCTGCATTGACCGCGGACAGAACGTCGTCTGCTACGACGCACGCGGGAACGGCGACGGGGTGCACGTCCCGACGCTGACCGGCGACCACGAGAACCGTGTGACGGATTACACGGCGGTCACAACATATCGCAACCCGAAAATCGGGGAGTATGCCGCTGATGGCACAGCATCCATAATGGCGGCGCGAGACTTCAAAAGTCCTCGCGATCTGGTTGTTGAGCACGGCAGACCGCCGCGCAAGTACATCATCCGCCGCCTGACGCCGCTGGAATGCTGCCGCCTACAGGGTTTCCCGGACGGCTGGGGCGTTCCAGACGCAAAAGACGCGCTGAACGATGTGGAAGCGGATTTCTGGGAGAACGTGCGGAAAACATATGCTGCCATCAACGGTACGCGCTACAAGCCCTTTGTCAAGCGTGAACAGCTTGTACGCTGGTACAACGCCCTGCACACGGATAGTGCAGAGTACAAAATGTGGGGCAATGGAATCGCGCTTCCATGCGCGGCGTTCGTGCTGGAAGGGATCGCCGAAGTACTGATGGGAGGAATAAAAAACAATGAAGACACCTGAAGAAATCATAGCAATCGAGCTGGCGTTGACTGATGTTGAAACGACGTGCGGGCATTGCCCGTATGGGGGGGAGCCGAACGGATGCAATCGGCCCGGTGGAACTTGCAAGATGTTTGACGTAGCTCTGGACGCGGCCGAAGCCATCCAGCAGCTCAAAGCGCAGCAGCCGTGCTGGATCAGCGTGAAGGAACGGTTACCGAAAGACGGGCAGAAAGTCATTGCTGCTTTCCGGGATGGAGGAGGCGTAATCGTGGATCAGGCGAGATACAGCAACGGCGAATTCGATTTTGCAGATTGGGCATATGTGTGGGATGAGAACATAACCCACTGGACGCCGCTGCCCGAACCACCGAAGGAGGAACAACATGATTAAAGGTCGATACGTCGCGACGGTCACGATTGATTTTAACTATCCGGATGATCTTCTGGAAAAATTTACGTTCGAGGACATAAAGAAAAGGCTGATCATCAGCACCGAGAATTCCCTGCGAATGATCATTGAGGATGTATGCAGTTCGGATTATGACGTTGTGGATGTTCAGCGACAGTACGCCGATTTATATCAAGTACCCGATGAAACGGAGGATGAATAAATGGGTAATTCTAAGCGAGTTATATTAGCCCTACAAGACCTTCTGGGGCGCGAGCGACTGACTTGCTTTTGCCCGCATTGCGGCGCGAAGATGGATTTGGAGGATGAGGACGAATGAACGATTTAATCAGCCGGAAGAAACTGCTGAGCGTGCTTAAAGAACACTATTGTGAGGGTTGCACCTACTATGACGGCGTGAGATGCAAATCGCCATTGAGCGAAAATTGCCCGATTTTCAATGTAATCAGCACCATCGGTATTATGCCCACCATTGATGCAGAGCCGGTGCGGCATGGAAAATGGATATATCACGAGGACGATATAATGCCGTGGAATTCGTGCAGTTTATGCGGTTGCGAAGCGTTTGATCTTCATGGTGCAAACTATTGCCCGAACTGTGGCGCGAAAATGGTAGAGGAGGATGATCAACCATGATTCACACTCCGTGCGAACGCTGCAAGAACAGCGTCGGCGGCATCGATTGCCGCCTGAACGTCGAAGATGAATGCCGCGAGGGCGGCGGATACGAGGCGTTTGAGCCGTCGCCCGCCACCCCGCCGAAGCCCAGCCGTTCGGAGCGATTCCTCAAATGGTCGGCGATCATCCTCTCATGGATCGCCTATGCCGCGATCATCTGCCGAATCATTTACTATTTCGCAGGAAAATGAAAGGAGTACATAAACATGCCCGAAACCAAAGTCACCGCCATTTACTACCCCGAAGAACGCGAACTGACGCTGTTCAAATGGGCGTGCCGCATCACCGCAGGAAAGCCAGAAAAGCCCGCATCGCCTCCGTCCAAGCAGCTGATTGCCGATATGCTCCGCGCGCGGCATAGCCCGATCCGCGTTTTGAATTTCGCGTTTTTGATCGAAAACATCCCATCGAACACCGCGACGCACTTTGCCCGCCACGTCCACGCCCAGCCGTTTATCAGTTCTTTGCGCAACGACCGGCAGAGCGCCATGGACGGCGATGCAGCGCCGCGAAATACGCCCGTCGATATGATTCTATACTGCAACGCCGAGGAACTCATGGCTATCGCGAACAAGCGCCTGTGCGCGAAAGCCGCCGAGAATACGCGGAAGGTTATGGATCAGATTTGCATCGAAGCAGCGCGCGCATGTCCCGCGATTGCGCCGTTCCTCGTCCCGATGTGCATCTATCATGGCGGCGTCTGCCACGAACCGGAGCCGTGCGGGAGGTGTGCAAGATCATGAGCCACAAAGAAATCCCGATCCGCAACCCCAGCGGATGTTTAGACCCCACCGCCTACACGGCGCTGTCCACGATCCAGAAGCAGCACGATGACGTTGATCTGCGCGTGCAGTATTTTATCCGGTCGCTCAAAACGATCATCGATCAAAGCGGATATGATCTGTTGGCGCGCATCGAAATCCGCGACCGTATCACGGGGAGGGTCTATCGATGACCGAGAACTATATGCAGACGCTGCTGTATCTGGAACGCCGTGCCCACGCGGAAACGCGCCGGAAATTGCAAAAAGCGGAGCACGACCGCGACCGGTACGCGCGCCGAATCCGATTCGTACAGGCGCGGCATGAGATTCTGTCCCGCGAATTCAACGCGATGCGGCAGGAGCGCGACATATTGGATTCCTGCGTGAGCATTTTGGAAAGGAGATTGAACAATGAGCAAAATTACGGAAGCAAACGCGCGGGAAGTCCACGCGATTGAATTTCTGGCCGGTCTGGATGCGCAGTTGAACGCCAACGAGCAAGCATTGAAAGAACGGTTGCAATCCATCCCGAACGGATGGCGCAATTACCGATTGGCATTGAAAATGACGGAAAATGTGATCGATGCGGTGTACGATACCTTGCCGGAAAAGACGATCCGCCACATGGCGCGGCTGTGCGCGGTCGGCGAGGTGATCATCCGACCGAAGCCCGCGCTGACGAAGGGCGCGTACAGCCAAGTTGTCGATAACGACGATCTGCGGTTCCTGATCAACCGCGCGATGGAGGGCTGCTGCGCGATCTGCCTGAAGAATCCCGCCGAATCGAAGGGCTGCGCGATGCGGAAGGTGCTCATGCGAATCGCCCCGCCGGAGACACTGCGCAAGGACGGAATATGCGATTATCGCGACGTCGCCGCAAGATGCAATATGGGGGAATACATATGACACTGCTGGATTACATCGAAAGCGCAGAAGCGCCGATCGAACGCAGAACGCGATGTGAGCTGTACCGCGATAAACTGCCGAAAACGACGCATGAATTTAGTACGATCAGCATTACGAACAATTATTTCTACGGGAGGGATAAATAAATGAACATAGATGTAATCACCTACAATAATCTGCTTCGTTTGGTTGACAACATGCTGAATAAAGGTATCATCCCGACCATCACGCACGATCTGATAGCAGATGCTATTCGACAGGCATACGGTTGTCGCCAAGAAGATCGCAATACGACAATGAACTCCGTTGATGTGCAAAAAGTAATCTTCAACCCTCCAGCTACGATTGTATTCTGGGGTGATGGCACGAAGACGGTTGTCAAGACGATGAGCGAAGAGCCATTCGACATGTACCACGGTTTTACCGCCGCATTGGCGAAGAAGGTTTACGGGAATAGCACGCGTGTCAGAAAACTTGTTCATAAATTCGAGGACAGTTACTACAAAGCCCACGCAGAGGAAATCGTTCATAAATTTGATGACAGTTACCGCAAAGCCCGCGCAGAGGAAACGAATCAGCCTGCGCCGGAAGCGGAAGTACATTGCGCGCGGCGGCAGAATTGGGTAGAAACGCATACGGATTCGAAATCGACCGGAATTTCTATGAAAAAGCGCGAAGCGAAATGCTGAAGGGCTATATCACGAATTAACGGAGGGAAATAATGGGAACGTCATTCAATTACCGCGGCTATACCATCATTCATGCGCGGCATCCGACCGCATTGAATCCTGCGCGCGCAACGTGGGATATTATGGACGATGATAAGCTGCTGAAAACCAACATTGCAAGCGCAGAAACCGCAAAGCATGTGGTGGATATCATGATTCAGTATTACTATCTGCACGACAAACGAAAGGAGAACTAACATGAAGAAGGCAATCGCAATTATTGCAGCGTTGGCATTGATTCTGACCGCGATTATGCTTTGCGGCTGCGCGTCAGAAGCCACAAAAGTAAACCGAAATATCAGCAAGCAGGCCGATTATTTCAACAGTCTGCGGAAGATCGCTGTGTATAACGCGAGGACGGATAATATCATACTTGTCGCAGAAGGCTATATGTCGATCAGCAATAATAGTTCGCATGAATTGGTTGTAACCGTCAAGACGGGCGCAAATACGTACAAGAAAAATTATGTATATCTGAATGATTATACCCTGTACGTAGTCGAGGATATCACAGGAACATATGCTGATCCGTATCATTACAAGATGTATTTCAACCCCCATATCCTGCCGGATATCGAAATCGTAAAATAATAGGAGGTGCAATAATGGGACAGAAAACACCATTAATAAGCCGCGACCTGTTGAATCTCATTCGCGAACGAAAAACGCCGGATTACCTGTATCGCCAACTGGCCGAGGAATGCGCAGAACTGGCGCAGGCGGCGCTGAAGGTTGTGCGGGCGCAGAACGGCGAAACGCCGGAGAAGCTGGAAGACGCAATGGAACATTACATCGAAGAATTGGCAGATGTATTCGTTATGACCGGAATTGCGAACTGCGATCTGAACGCCGTCCAGGCAGAAAAGATGTACAACATCATAGAATGTAAGCGCGAAAGGATGGCAGAACGGCTGATTTCGCGCGACAAGCCGCAGAAAGCGCCCGCGAAAAGCGCAGAAAGCGCAGAAAGGAAGAACCTAAACGGATTCGATCGCGACGAATGGATACGAATCGTAACGGATATATTCCGCCTGTCGTTGAAACCGTTGATTGATGCAAACAGAATATGGGGGGATAATGACGATGATTAATGCGATTCTGGTAGGTGTTAAATTCGGTCTGGGGCTGGCGGCGGCTGTCACTGTATACAATGTGATCATAGGCACGCTAAAAGGCATTATGCACGGCATTATATCCCTACTGGGCAGAACGTCCGAGGACGAATAAAGCCCGCCACAGGGCGATTTAAAAGGGGTGAGCGAATGGAAATAAGGCAGAAAGATAACCGAATCATGTTGCACCGGAAGCCATCGAATCCGTATTCGGAAAAGGCGAAGATCGTATTATCCGAAGTCCTATGGAAAGAACGCGAAATTGCTGCCATGCTGGAGGAAATGGAGCGGCTGCACGCCATGCGTACCCGGATCACGTCCACGCTGCGCGAGGTGACGACCAGCCCGACCGGTTTTAATGGCGATAAACGCGCGGATGCCACTGCGCAGTTGATCGAATTACAGAATAAACTGTGCGATCGCGTAGCGCTGTATGCTGAATCGGTTGAATCTGTTTTGCAGCTGATTGACGGGCTGCATTCCGGCAGACAGCGCGAAGTTATGCAACGGCGCTATGTGCTGGGCTGGACGTTTCCGCGGATCGCGGTGGATTTGGGAATCGAGTTAGATACAGCGTACCACCTGCACGGCCGCGCGCTGTACAATGTAGGCAAATCGCTGTCAAACAGCGAACCGGCATAAAAAATAGAACCGGGGGTTATTCCCCCGGTTCTTCCTTTGCGCGGCGCGCTATGTCTTCGCGGATTAAGCGTTTTAAATAGCCCTGCTTGTTGTCAATCGTAGCAATATACGACAGTATATCGCTATCTGTATTGCGGTTTAACGACATGTTCACTTTAATAATATTCGCTTTTTTGTATTTCGTATCTGCCTTTAGCGACGTTTGATTATAATATGACATGTATTACCTCCTTATATAGGGGCGCTATTTCGCGCCTTTTCTTCCATTTTTCGCGCTTTTGCGTATTGGACTTGCGCCTGCGCGTACAGGTGCATTGCATCGGCGTTGTTCTTCACCTCCGCGCGCTCGGCGGCGGCTAGCTGCTTTTCCAATGCTTGACGCTTCTTGTACGTCAGCGCTTCGGAATCCAATTCACAGCGCAAAATGTCCGCATTCCGGCGCTGTCGTTTAGATTCTTTCATCGCGAAATCCGCGCGCTGGGTTAATGCTATGCCGTATTCGGCGAATGCGTTGATTGTTTCTTGCATATCCTCGGCGGCGGTTTCGTCTATCGGCGCGGCGCGCGTGGATGGATGAATGCGAATGCGCGCCACGCGCTGACGCGATTTCCCGGAACCACTCCGGCGCGGCTGTGCGGCGCATGGAATCAGCGCCAGCACAGCGATCAGCAGAAGAACAGTCAATGACATGTTCGTTGCCCCCTTTTTTTATTCCTTCGGCAATTTTCCGTCAGCAATCAGCTTTTCTTTGATTTGATCCTCCACCCTAAAATAACCGTTTTTTATATCTTCGATTCGGTCATTGTATAATTCAGACAACCAACTATCTTCAGAATCGAATTCATCGCGTATATACCGTCCTAATTCTTTTGCGATCTCTTTCCCGTTTTCATCGCATTCGCCGAAAGCAACAGACATCATTTCAATCGCCTCGTCATATGTATCTTCTTCAATCGCTTTACAAACATCTTCAAATGTAAAGTAATCTTCGTAATCGCCACCGGGAAGAAAGCTTTTTAAATGAAGCGAGGTCTGATATACGCAAGTTTGTTCGCTTTCTACGTAATCGCAATTTAGTATTCTAATGATTTTGATTTCCAAATCATCCGGACAGCAAGTCGATCCAACCATCGCGCCAAATTCAACATCAAAATCATAAGTAAAATCTCTCATCATTTTTCCCTCCTGTTTTTTGTTTTTATGTTTTTTCTGCCCACCTTTTGCGGATGGGCGCGGCAGTCGTTCATTGTTAGCAGATTTTTACATACAGATCGTAGTAAAAATTGGTATCGAAATAATCAACCATGCTATTGCTATCGTCGTAGTTGTAATTGGCGATGATCGCATTCACTGCGTTGATTTTCGCGATGAATTCCGGCGTGTATTCCGTATAGCTGTCGATGTGGTACTGATTCACGCTGTGGAACCCTGCGCAGGTTCTTGCGTCGTATTCGATCGCTGCGGCCTTCATGCGGATTTCGTTCTGCCCGTCTTCCATCGCGTAGAAATCGCGCGCGGATATCGTGCCATCATCGCCCAGATCAATCCAGTTTCGCCCGCACGGCGTCCATTTGTCGATGTATTCGGCGCGATCTGCACAATCGGCGGCGCGGCCCTTGATGGTCGCGGTGATTTCCTGCCCGCCGCTGAACCCCTTCACCTTTACGGTCACGCCCTTGATACCCGCCGCCTTGATGTCCGCGCGGATTGCTGCGGAAAGTTCAGCGCCATACAAACGGCGGTTAGACTTCGCACCGGAAACGGCGATAGCGCCTAAATAACCATCCTGTGCGATCTGCGCGGGAACTTCTTCCGGCTGTGCCTGCATGATCGCGTTTTTGATTTCGTCCTCGCTGGCGAATCCGTACCACAGGACGCGCTTCGAATTCCAGCGCATGCCCAGCGCCTTCAGCGCGGATAAAACAGATACTTGCGGCTTGTCCGTAAACGATACTTCGCAGGTGCCATAACGGTTATTGTTGGTGATGGTGTAGGTAGTCATTTTATTATTCCTCCTGTAATTAAAATTCGTGCTTGACTTCCGCCGCCCGAACCTGCTATAATTACAGGCGTGGCGGGTATTCGGCGGTTTTGTTGTTTCTGCTGGCTTCCGCTTCCCTTTCGCAGGTATCCTACACCGGCGAAAGGGTTTTGTTTTCACGCGCGAATATCATCGTCATTCAACCCGCTGAACTTCAGGCCGCCTTCCGGCAAATCTGCATTCGCGTAGGCCGTCCAATCGATTTCACCGGTTTCTTCGTCAATCGCCCAATCGGCTAAATCATCTTCGGTTACTGCCAATACTTCAACTTCGGAATGCTTGCGCTCCGTGATGGTCAGATGATCCCACTGCGTTATTGCTGCCTTGTTCGCTTCCTCAATCGTATCGAACACGTCACAGAATCCATCATAGCCGCTATTCAGCCCAACACGCTTCAGATCGCCATTGTGACGGCGATATTCAACCAGATACTTCTTCATTGTTGTTTCCTCCTGATATTTGATCTTGTATTTGATCTTGATTTATTTCGCTTTTTCTGTTACAATAATGGTAATGAACGGCGGCGGGCTACCGCTCATTACCGAGTTACTTCGGGTTAGGTCAGCGAACTTTGCAAGGGGCGCTGACCTTTTTTTGTTTTACGACTTCACTTTGCTTTCGCGAATGATCTTTGCAGCGTCCTTCGCGTCGTTTGCGGTCGCTTCAACCAGCTTTGCGATAGTTTCCAAAAACTGATTCAGTTCAGCACTAGTCATTTCGTCGTTCATCCTTTCCGCCCGCCTTTCTAGTGGTTCCCTTAACCACTGTATATATTATAACATATGGTAGTCCATACATCAATAGCTAATTTCACGATTTCACCCCAAAATACACGATTTCATAAATGTTTAACAATTGTGTCCAGTAAAATCCAGTAACCTTCCATTGATTTCCAATTCGTACCATGTGTTATAATCACACTGGCAGGTGTGGGCGTGTAGTCTATACCTGTTTCATTTATTCAATTTATTTAAAATAATTAAAATTAAAATGGGAGGTGAACAGATGGCAACGAAACCTAGTAAATCTAAAATGCCCAGTAAAAATAATAATCCGAATGGCAGTCCAATATTTGGCACGGATTTACGAATCACGAATAAATCTATGGCATTAATGGCTGCTGTAATCAGTTGGCCATCTGTTGATTTATATGATCCCGATCAGGTGTCTAAACGGATTCTGGACTATTTCAATTTATGCCAGGAAAACGAAATTAGACCTGGTATATCTGCATTGGCTTCTGTTTTAGGGATTGATCGCCGTAGATTATGGGAAATTAAATCAGACATTCCCTGTCATGGGTATGATGATTTACCTGTTGGCACTAGGGACTGTATCAAAAAAACCTATGCCGCATTAGAATCAAATTGGGAATATGCAATGCAATCAGGCGGGATAAATCCGCCATGTGGAATATTCCTAGGGAAAAATCAGTTCGGGTATCAGGATGTTGTGGATTACAACGTTACAGCTAAACCCATTTCGGAACAGATGCAGCCGGATCAATTGCAGCAGCGTTTAAATGCATTGCCGGATGATGATTAAACATGCATGATTATGTATATTCTGGCGTATAAATCACCTGCATGATTGGGTGCATATGGTGCATAGTGTAGGTTGCATATATTGCAGCCTGTTTTATTGTGCATTCGTGTATTATCTATGCGCAAAACAATGCTTTTACGCATAGATGTGTAGTTTTGTAAACATTCAGTGTAATGACTGACCGAATAGCATCGCATGCCCCTATTCATACGTGATTCATTCTATCATTCAACCGTGGGGATGATTTAATGATGGGGGTATCCTGTTCCAGCCTGTCAATCTGGACTATTGGCACCCCATGGGGTTTCTATGTGTCATGTCTGGCCGGGGTGAACACTTCTACCGCCGAAAAAACAAAAAAAGACAAAAAAGGAGTAGAACATGAGCAACTATGCCGATGTGTTTGCAGAGGGCATCAAGAGAGCGCAGACGCATTGCAGCATGGAACTTGCGAGGATACTGTATCAATGCGTGGAAGGGCTTTACAGCGAGGACAAGAAGCTTGCTGGAGAATGTAATAAGCATCTTCGAAAAGCCGTGAAAAAGCTGTTTGTGCAATCTGGAGAAGCCTATACGATGTTGGGGAACCTGTATAGACTGAATGCAAGATACTGTCTTGATGACTATATCATAGCGCTGGAATGGAAGCGCGAACCAGAGAAGAAATTCTATCTTCCACGCCGCAAGGTATTGAAACCGCTTGTAGATGATCTACAGGCGCTTTTTAATGGGGAAATCAAGTTTCTGGGCATCAGCTTGCCGCCGCGCGTTGGGAAATCCACACTATGCATTATGTTCATGACATGGGTGATGGGGAATCGACCGGATATAGCGAGCGTAATGAGCGGGCATAGCGATAAGCTGACGGACGGATTTTTTCGAGAGATTCTGTCCATCATGACGGACGAAGAAACCTATGCATGGTCAGAGATATTCGACGATGTGAAGATCGTTGATAAAAGCGCGAAGAATGAAACAATCGACCTGAACCAGATCAAGCGCTTCCCGACGATTACATGCCGTTCTATCGGGGGTACATTGACGGGCGCGGTTGAAATCGGCAACGGCGGCATTCTGTACTGCGATGACTTGATTGAGGACTTGGAGGAATCGCTAAACCCGATTCGACTACAGGCGAAATACGACGCATATCTAAACCAGTTGAAGGATCGTAAAAAGCTGGGTGCGCTTGAATTGATGGTCGGTACGCGGTGGAACGTATTCGATCCATTAGGCATGATTCAGCAACAGTATGCAGACGATCCCGACTATCGATTCAGGGTTATTCCTGCGCTGGATGAGAACGATCATAGCAATTTCGTATATGATTTCGATCTGGGATTCGACGACGCATATTACCATGACATGCGCGAATCGATCGACGCGGCGACGTGGTGGGCAAAATACATGGGTTCGCCGTACATTCGCGAAGGGTTGTTATTCCCCGAACCGGACTTGCGGTATTACAATGGCGTGCTTCCGGACGGTGAGCCGGACAGAATCATGGCGGCTTGCGATACCGCATGGGGCGGCGGCGACAGTCTGAGTATGCCGTTCGCGTATGTGTACGGAGATAGCGCGTACATCCATGACGTGGTATTCAATCGCGGCGATAAGACGGTTACGCGCCCGATTGTAGTAGCGAAAATGAAGATGCATAAACCGCATCAGACGCAGTTCGAGCAGAATAACGGCGGCGATGAATACGCCGATATTGTTGATTCGCAACTGCGCGCAGACAATATCCGGCTGAATATTACTTCAAGGCGCGCGCCGACAACACAAAGCAAATTGAGCCGAATCATCATGTATGCGCCGGAGATTCGCAAGTTCTATTTCCGTGATGCGAACCATCGCGACAGCGAGTACAGGGCGTTCATGAACGAAGTGACGATGTTCACGCAAAGCGGCAAGAACGTTCACGACGACGCGCCGGACAGCCTTGCAATGCTGGCTGACATGATGTACGGCGGAAGTGTGGCGCGCGTGACGTTCGCGAAACGGCTATTCTAATTTGAGAGGTGATAACCAATGCCAACCTTCGGGCGCAGACCGATTTTCACGGCGTATGCCGAGATAAACGACGGCAATATCAAGGATGTGCTGGCGAAAGCGATGGGCGATTTTAAGCGCAATCAGGCTGAGATTCGGCACCTGTTCGACGTATACAGGGGCAATCAGCCGATCTTGCAGCGCATCAAGGAAGTACGACCGAACATCAACAACAAGTGCGTGCTGAATCACGCCAATGAGATCGTAAGCTTCAAGGTTTCATATCTGCTATCAGAGCCGATTATGTACGTCAAGCGCGGCGCCAGGAAGGCGACGAAAGCGATTGCCAAACTGAGCGATTATATGCATCTGGAAGCGAAATCGGCAAAGGATAAAGAGATTGCGGACGATTTCAATATTTGCGGGGTTGCGTATCGACTGGTATTGCCGAACAGCAATCCCAACTATGCAGACGCGGATGAATCGCCGTTCAATGTGTATACGCTGAATCCTGAACAGACGTTCGTCGTTCGTTATACGGGCGTCGGCGCGCCGGTGGTGTGCGGCGTGTTCATGATTATACGCAAGGATGAAGCAACCGGCATTGATCATGAGATCGCGAATGTGTACACCGACAAGACGTTCTATGAGATCGATCTTTCGGGCGGCGAAAACGGCATGACGATACGCAAGCGCAGCGATCATATGCTTGGGCGCGTGCCAATTATTGAATATATCAATAATAATTCGCGGATTGGTTCATTCGAGATCGTTGAAACGCTGCTGGACACGATGAACACATTGCAGAGCAATCGTATTGATGGCACAGAACAGACCGTGCAATCGCTTATGGTGTTCAAGAATTGTGAATATGATGGCGAAGATGATCTTGACGCGATCAAAGATAATGGCGCGGTGATGATCAAGAGCAGTCAGGGTGTTGATTCGGATTTGAAGCTGTTAAGCCCGGAACTGAATCAGGGCGATCAGCAAGTATTGATGGACAACCTATATAAAGAGGTTTTGACCATTACCGGTATGCCCGCGATGGCGAGCGAGAATACAAGCGATTCATCGAATAACGGCGCGGCATTCATGCGCGGCGGATGGTATTCTGCGGATGCGCGCGCAAAGGACAGCGAACTGCTATGGAAACGCAGTGAAACGGAATTCCTGCGCGTGGTTCTGGGCATCTGTCGGAACATGGGCGTACTGAATCTTTCGATTTCCGAAATCGATATGAAGTTCACGCGCCGCAACTACGAAGATATTCTGAGCAAGTCGCAGACGCTGACGAACATGCTATCTTCCGGCATTGATCCGCTGCACGCAATCGCACAGTGCGGGTTATTCGGCGATCCTACAGAGGTTTATGAAGCATCATTGCCGTACTTGAAAAAGTGGGAATACGAGGATACGACCGATGATAATTCGGAGAATCCGGAAGATAACGGCGAACAAACGACCGTCGATCTGAAAAAGGATGAAGTGAAGGACGATGCGTAACTGGTACGCGGTCGGCGACCGAAAATTGAAGGCGTTGATTGTTTCGATCACACGAATCTTCAAGAAATCGCGGCTGACGCTCAATTTCGAGCAGATCAATCAGCCGGTGCGCACGATACAAGCCGAATCGAAGCGTGTATACAAGCTACTGGAGGAAAAGAATCGCGATGCGTTTCTAGACCTTGGATTTTGGGTCTACATGGAAGCATATGCAGAAGTACAGCCGAATATTCCTGAATCTGAAAATTTACAAAAAGCAAAAAAGGCGATATCGGGAAAATGGCTGGACGGGATTCAATCCGAATACAATCCCGTGACGAAATATGTATATGTGACTGAAGCGGAACGCAAGCGCGCGCGGTTTTTTGAATCGCTTGTCGCGGATGCGGAATCGAAGCAGCGGCGCGAGATGGAGAATGATTATCGTGCAGCTGAAAACGCATGGATACGCCAGACGCGGCAAGCAATGATCGATATCGAAGATCGCGCAGCCGTTACGGCATATCGCGATGCTGGGGTGCGCAAGGTGCGCTGGATTTCGCAGCATGATGACAAGGTATGTAAGGAATGCGGGCGTTTGGACGGATTGATATTCCCGATAGACGCGGTTCCGGACAAACCGCATTATAATTGCCGCTGCACGATTGAACCGGTGACGGAAGAATAACATGGCATTCAGCCACATGCGTATGCGTGTGGCTTTTATTATGCGGTCGGAGATGACCTAAAAGCGCAAGCGGCGAGAGAACGCCGGACAAATAACGCAAGCATATGGGTGGGAGATCATCCTCAACAAGCGCAGGAGGGAAAACATGAAACTGGACATTACGAAAATTCCGGGGTACAAGGACGGCATGAGCGCCGAGGAACAGTTGAAACTGATTCAGGGGCACGAGATTGACATGAGCGGCTATGTCAAGAAGGACGTTGCGGACAAGTACGCGAGTGAAGCGGCGGAGTACAAGAAAAAGTATACTTCGACGCTGACCGACAGCGAACAGAAAGCGACCGAAACGGCGGAAAAGTTCAACGAGATGGAAACCGAATTGAACGCATTGCGCCGTGAGCGTTCTATTTCGAAGTATACCGCAAAATATGTTGGTCTTGGCTTCGATGAGAAACTGGCGGACGAAACCGCGACTGCCTTTGCAGATGGCAAGATGGATGTGGTATTTGCAAATTTTGCAAAGCATCAGGATGCGGTCAGGGCGAACGTCAAGGCTGAACTGTTGCGCGAAACGCCCCGTCCAGGCGCGGGCACGCCGGGATCGACCGGAATTGACTATGCGAAGATGGCACAGGATGCTGCAACGCGCGGTGATAACGTGGCAAGCGTATATTACACGCGACTTTCGCAGCAGCAGGAAACCACTACTACGACCTAATAGGAGGGAAAACAAAACATGGCAGACACTTTTGCAACCAGCTTTGGGGTTCTGAATTATAGCGGTCAGCTATTTAACAAGGGCAACACGCGAACCCCGTTTAGCACGATGATTGGCGGCAGAGCCAAAACCACGAACAGCGTTAAATTCGTAACCGGTCAGGAATATACGGGCGGCAGCACCGGCGCGCAGCCCGCGATCAGCGAATCTGCATCGCTTACCGCGCCGGATGCAACCGTTGTAACCCGTGCGCAGAAGTACAATGTGACCCAGATTTTTCAGGAAACCGTGGGCATCTCTTACGGCAAGATGTCCAACATGGGCACGCTTTCCGGCGTGAACATCGCGAACCAGACTGCGAATCCGATTAACGAACTGGATTTTCAGGTAGCAGCAAAGATGGAAAAAATCCGCGGCGATATGGAGTATACGTTCATTAACGGTGCTTATAACGAAGCAACCACGGATGCGACCATCAACAAGACGCGCGGCATGGTGGCGGCGATCGACAGCAACAAGGTTGCAATGGCGAACAAGCCGTTGGGCTTGTGGGCGATTGCGGACGGCATGAAGAAGATTTATGAATCGAACGCGCCGATTAACGATCTTGTATTGCTGTGTGACGCAACTACACTTTATCAGATCAACGCAGACGCGGAGAACAATGGACTGCGCGTTGCAGATATGGTAAGCGATATCAACGGCATTAAGCTTTCCCGTGTGCTTACGCCGCTGGGCTCGATCAACCTGTATCTGGGTAGCTACATTCCGTCCGGTACGGCGCTGCTGTTGAACATGGGCGTGATTTCGCCGGTATTCCAGCCGGTTCCGGGCAAGGGCAATTTCTTCTTGGAACAGCTTGCAAAGACCGGCGCGGGCGAGAAATACCAGATTTTCGGACAGGTTGGTCTTGACCACGGCCCCGAATGGTATCATTGCAAGTTCACTGGAATTTCGACTTCGTTCACTGCGCCGACCGGCGTTAAGACGGTGAATGTTCAGTCCAGCGAATCTTCGCCCATATTCACGAAGGCAGTCACTACGGGCTGATTGACCAATAACGGATAAGGGGGATCTGTGATCATGGCAACGACAATCAGAAGATTACAAGTGCGGCTTGGGCTGGGCAAGGATGATGAAATCGAATTATTATCCGAACTGCTTGCATCCGCCGAATCCGCGATCATGGCGCGCAGGTTCCCCTTCGGCTATTCCGAGGATGCGGAAATGCCGTCGCAATATGAGGACTTGCAGATTCGAATCGCAATGGATATGTACAATCGCATGGGCGCGGAAGGGCAGATGAGCCATTCTGAGAACGGAGTACAGCGAACGTATGAATCCAGTTGGATTTCCGAATCATTGCTGAATGAGATTGTACCGATGGTAGGAACGGGGCGAAACAATGCGGATGCTGAATCGGAATAAGCAGGAATTCAAGTACCGGTTATTGACGAACAGTACAGTTCCGGTACTTGATCCCGATGGATTTGAAACAGGCGAATACACGCCTGTTTTTTCTGCGCCGATTTCAGCGCACGCAAGCATTTCACCTGCGACCGGAGAATCGCATGAGCGTGCATTCGGCGCAAACATCGAGTACGACCGAATCATTATTGCGGAAACGGATTTCGGGATGGACGAGAATTCGCAATTGTGGGTGGATGATCTGACGGCTGAACGACCGGATTATGTCGTTAAACGCATTGCGAAATCGATTAACGGCGTGCGCATTGCAATCGCGAGGGTGAACACATGAACATCAATATCAGCCTGAACGATGCATCTTCATTGAATTCGGCGATTTCGCAATTGGAGAATTACGCAGCGCGATTCAAGGATATGTGCTTTGAGGTTTGCGAACAGCTTGCAAAGATTGGCGTAGACGTTCTAAACGCCACGTACAGCGCCGCCGCATATGCTGGTACAAATGATATACAAGTAAGTTCGGAGCCGATAGAAGGCGGTTATAGGCTGTCTGCGAACGGTTCTGTGCTTGGTTTTATAGAATTCGGTACTGGCGCAGGTTATCCGCTGGGAGAATACGCCGGCCAGGTGGGCGCGCCTGCGCATGGCACATATGGCAAGGGCAAGGGCGCAAACCCGCCTTGGAAGTATATCGGAGAGGGCGGAAATGCAGGTGAATTCATTGCATCCACGCCGCGCGGAACGCTATATCGAACGGACGGCAATCCGCCCGCAAATGCGTTTCCAGCAGCGGTGGAAGCAATGCGCGCCAATTTCAGCAGCATAGTACAGGGGGTGTTCGGATGATCGATATTGAGAATGCGGTAATCGACAGCGTATCGCAGATGCTGAAAAAGCGATTCAAGCTGAAAGCTGACGCAATTCGAAGCGTGCATCTGAACACTCCGCCGTGCTTCCCGTGCGTAATGGTCTACGAATCATCCAATTCCACATTGGAAGCGACCTGTGATGAACAGGGGGAACATCATATCGACGTTCGATACACCGTTGAAGTGTACACGAACAATGCAACCGGAAAAAAGCAAAAAGCCAAAGAAATCGCAAGCGCAATCGATGATCATTTGATTGCGCTTGGTTTTTTTCGCGGCTCTAAGCAATACACCTTCGGAACGAACGAATCAACGGTATTCGTAATCACATCCAGCTATCGCGGCGTAGCTGGTGAGAGCTATTCAGGAGCCGCGAACGAAGTAATGATATACAGGAGGTAATACGACATGGCAATTTCCCTATCTACTGCGGGCATTCAGTTCGGTTATGCAATCGAAACGACTGCTGGTACGAAGCCGACTGCGTTCACACGCATTAAGCGCGCAATGAGCCTTCCCGCGTTGAACCCCACGCCGGAAAACATCGACGTTACGCCGCTGGACGCGACCGAATGGAAGGAATACATTAACGGTCTGAAGGACACGGGCGGCGCGCTGGCGATCAAGTTTTCGCTGAACAACGACTTCAAGACCGCATGGGCAAAGTTTGTTGATGATTACAAGACCGCGAAAGCCGCGGGCAAGGCGGCATGGTGCGAATTTTACATCCCTGAAATGACGGATGCATTTTTCTTTACCTGTGAGCCTGCGCCGCTTGGTTTTGGCGGTGCTGAAGTATCTTCGCATCTGGAGATCGAAGCTTACGTAACGCCCACCGGTGATATTGGCTGGGATACCGCAGCTGAACCTACCGATTCGAACACCTAATTCATCAATAGGAGGATAATCTAATATGGATATGATCACGATCAATGGCAAGACCTACAGGGCGGTTGAACTGAACTTTAACACTGTATGTCAGATGGAGCGCATGGGCGCGCCGATCAGCGAAATCAGCACGAATATCATGTCTACCCTGCGCGCGTATATCGCGCTGTGTATGCGCAAGCCCATTGAAATTGCCGGTCGGGAAATTGAAGCGCATATCGTAGCGGGCGGCAACCTGAAAGAAATCATCGAAGACTTTAACGCAAAGGTTGAGGAATCCGGTTTTTTTCAGGCACTGCGCAAGAACAGCGAGGAACAGGAAGCGACGGAAGCAGCGGAGATCGAGGAGATCAGCGAAACCTAACGACCATCATCATTGAAGATTATCTTCCATATGCCCTGAGCATCGGCGTGGAGTATGACACTTTCTGGCGGCTTACTCCGCGCCTTTTGCGCGCTTTTGTAGATGCTGACCGACTCAGGAAGCGAGAACTTGAAACAAAGATGTATATCGAAGGACGATATATGTTCGATGCGGTTTCGCTGGCGCTTGCCAACAGTTTCCGAAAAAAGGGAACGCAGCCGATGAACTGGCTGGAAGAACCGTATAGAATAATCCCGTTTACCGAGGAAGAAGAAAAAGCGCGACAAGAGGAAGAACGCCGCAAGGCAATTGAATTTTTCAATGCGATGATACCCAAAAATAAGGACGGTGATGAAAATGGCTGATTTCGAATCGCTGAATCTGACAATCAGCGCAGAATCCAGTGCTGCTAGCGGTAGTATAACAACACTAACGAAATCATTAAAAGCCTTGCAAACGTCCTTGGCCGCACTGGATGTATCAAGGATAACTCAATCACTGCAAAGCGTAACGAATCTTACGAGTTCACTTTCGAATGCAATGAGCAATTTTAAAATGAATCGTAAGTTTGCGGATGGAATCACACAAGGATTGAGCAGCATTGCAGCGGCTGTTGATTCGATATCAGAGGAATCGATTTCAAAGATTGAACGGCTGGGAAACGCGTTAGGGAAATTGTCCAATATGCCGAAGATCGATATAGAAGTTCCTATGTCAGATTCAGCTACAGGCAACGGCGGTATGAGTAGACGCAGTGGCAATTTGACTTCTGCATTTATGAATACCTATACTGACAGTTTGAAAAAGAACCTTGGCACATCCATGCGCCTTGCGGGCAGAGGGGCGTCCGAAACCATGCACGGGTTGTCCTCCGCGTTGCGAGAGATGTACAAGGGATTCGGGCTTGGACACATCGGCAGTTCGCAATTCCTGAGCGATCTTGCGCGAATCGCGAAGTACAGGTTCCTGCGTTCGATCATCAAGAGCATTACAAGCGGAATCAAGACAGGCTTGCAGAACATAGCGCATTACAGTGCTGAAGCGAATGCGGCGCTATCGCAGTTGTCCACAGGATCGCTATACCTGAAGAATTCGCTGGGCGCGGCATTATATCCCGCCATATCATCTCTGATTGGCGTATTCAGTTCGTTAGTTGGCGTGATCGTTCGTGCGCTGAATGTGCTGAATATGCTGTTCTCATTGCTGGGCGGCAAGGGAACGTACATCAAGGCAACAAAGCAGACGAAGGACTTCACCAAAGCAACCGGCGCGGCTGGTGGCGCTGCCAAAGCGCTAAAGCAAGAGTTGATGGGCTTTGATGAAATCAACGCGCTTTCGCCCAACGGCGGCGGCGGTGGCGGTGGTGGTGGCGGCGGTCTGGACTATGGTGGTATGTTCGAAACCGTGCCAATCGAAGGCTGGATGAAGGACATGCTGGCTAAGATGGATTTTAGCCCGCTTGGACAGCGCATTGCCGATAAGATCAATCAAGCGCTTGGGAAGATCAAATGGCAGGACGTACAGACCGGCGCAAAGAACATTGGACACGCAATTGCAACCGCAATCAACGGCTTTTTTCTTGGTAAGGAAGGCATTAAAGGCAAAAACGGAATTGATGCAAACCTTGTTGCAAGCGCGATCGCGGGCGTGATCAATTCAGCGGCAGGGCTGATTACCACCTTCTGGGAAGATACCGAATGGGAAAAAATTGGCGCGAAGATCAAGTGGACGCTTGTACAGGCATTGAACAAGATCGATGTGGATATGCTTGGACGCGCGATCACGGGAAAACTGCGCGCAATGATTCGGTTTGCGAAGGGCTGGCTGACCGGCGACGGCAAAGGATTTTTCGCTACGCTCGGAACAAAAATCGGCGAAACGCTGAATTCGGCTTTAAAAAATTTACCGACTGATGACCTTGCAAAAGTAATAACCGGACTGATTGGCGATGCGGCGGATGGCGTTCAGAATTTCTTGACAAGCGCCGACTTTGATCTTGTCGGCGACAAGGTGAATCAATTCATTGGAACGGCGATTTCGACCATGCCTTTCGGTTCTATCGGTGATGCGATTGTAACTGTAATCAATAAGGCAGCGAAATTCTTCAACCTGAAAGCAACACAGGATAATATTTCAGCTATTGCGGGGAAGGTTGCGAAATTTCTATACAATTGCATTGTTGGCATTAAATGGGGTGAAGTCGGAAAGGCGTTAGGCGGAATTGTTACTGCGATTGCGAAAGGCGTTTCAGACGCGCTAAAGGGTGCTGGCGAAGATGGAAAAAGCCCGATTCGTGAAGCGGTTGAAGGATTCTTGAGTTCGATTGATTTTAAAGTGGTATTAAATCTTGCAGAGGTGTTGTTTAATTCCGATTTGGGCAAGGCTATTTCGATGGTGGCACTTGTAAAATCACTCGGCGCATTATTACCGCTTAAATGGAAAAGCTTTGGAGCGGCTGCAATCACGTTTGGGCTTAGCGCCATTTTCGACATTACGCAAGAGATTGGTGCAATTAAACAGGCTGCTTCCAATGGCGAAGATGTAAAAGCAAGCATAGCACAATTGATCGGGAAAGTTCTGTTTGGCGCAGCAGGCGCTTTTATCGGTTGGGTTGCTGGCGGTGGTATTACAGGTGCGTCAATCGGATTCAGACTTGGCATTAGCCTATTCACAACGATAGAAGAAGTCAACGCAGAAATGAGCGGCTCTGAAAGCGACGTTGCCAAATCTATGCGTAGCCCAAACGGGATTGTTGGGATGTCGTATCGCGAAATGAAAGAACTTCAAGAACAGACTGGAATTCTTTTTTCCGATTTGAAATTCGACCTTCAAACAACGCAGGGTACGTTTGACTCTTTTGATGTAGGTCTTGCTACGGCGCAACTTGGAAATTTTTCACAGCAGTTATCTGAATTATTGGGATTAGACCTTAATAGCGATTCTGTTTTGAACGCCATTGATGTTTTAATTCCCGGTTTTACGGAACGTCTTACAAGCGGGGAGGTAACAACACAAGAGTTTACCGATGCGCTTAGTCTGTTGGGGACTGAACTTCAAAACCAAATTGGTCGAGAAGCTTGGGAGGAATATATCCAACAGCTTGGTCTTGTTTCAACCGAATCTGATAATGCGTCCACGGCTGTAACCGATGCGGCTTCTACGGTTGAGTCTGCAACAAATGGAATGTCTGGAACGACTGAAACACTGGTTTCAAATATTGATGATTTGACCGATTCGTCAAGTGATCTGAAAGACATTACAGATAATATGCCGGACGTGATCATGATTGATGGTTCGTCGATGGACGGCGTGAAAAAATCTGCAACGGAAGCTTCCAACGCTGTAGGAGGCTTGACTTCATTCATCGTAATGATTCAAAAGAAGCTGAACGAATTCACGGGCAGTTTCCAGCCGCTTGCGGATTCGGCATCCAATGCCAACGAAACGGCAGGAACATTGAAGGAAACCATTTCCGAAATCCCGGTACGCAAGGTTACCGCATTTTCGATGATTGGCGCAGATACCGCACGCAAACAGGTGCAGAAGATCAAGGATGCATTGAGCGGAATATCCAGCAAGACGATTTCGATCAAGGTCAATGCTGGCTTGACTTCTGGCGCAAAAAGCTTCCTGAAAGAATTGAAAGCCGCTTCTGACACGGCTACGAAAGCCACGATCAACAACCTACTGAAGTTCTCGCAGTTCGCGAACGGCGGTTTCCCGAAGTCGGGCGAATTGTTCATGGCGAATGAGAATGGACGGCAGGAACTTGTCGGGCGAATCGGCAGCAAGCCCGCTGTAGCGAATCAGGATCAGATCGGCGAAGCGATATTCCGATACATGGACGCGCATTCCGCGCAGAGCGGCGATGGCATCAATACAGATGAATTGGCGGCGGCGATTGTGCGCGGCATCAAGGCTTCCGGTCTGGGTGTGGTGAACATCGGCGACAGGCAGATTGCCAATGCGATCAACCGTGAAACGGTGCGCAGCGGCAAACCTGCGATTCAGTTCTGAGAGGTGATAATATGGCGCAACAGGAAGCGATTATTCAGGTGGGCGCGGCAAGCGATAAGCTTGTCGCCCTGCCCTGCCCGCAGGAATTGACGGTTAATCTGATGGATATCGATGCGGAAACCACCACTCGAAGCGCGAGCGGACTGATGCTACGTGATCGCGTGGTAGGCGGCGCGACCGCAAAACGAAAACTTGAAATCAAATGGCACGCAGACAAGCCGGACAACATTAAACTCATCCTTCAAGCAATCAAGGATGAGTTTTTTTATGTACGGTATCCAGATCCATATACGGGCGCGATGCGGACGGCGCGATTCTATGCGGGCGATAGAAGCGTGCCAATGTATTCATATAATCTTGGCGGCGATGGAATCCTATGGAGTTCGCTTAAAGTGAATCTGATTGAGGAATAAGATATGGCGATGACATACAATCAGCGCGTGCGCACGTTGAGCATACGCGGCGTGATAACCCTTGCGGATACAAATGCAACGCAGATTAATCTTACTGCGGACGACGTATTGTCCTACACGATTTCCGAATCCTGCGGGAGCGAGGGATTGCCGCTGGGCAGTGCGGAATCGACATCGTACAGTCTGACGATCAACAATGTCGGCAAGGGTTATACGCCGGAGCAATTCGACAATGCGGAAGTGCATATGGAGATTGGCTTGCGTGGCGATGACGGCAAGACAGTATATTCCAGCTTTGGCGTATGGTATGTGTGCGACGTATCCGCGCCGGAACAGAGCGTATCAATCGATATAAACGGCTATGACGCGCTTTCAACATTGTTCGAAGCGGATTATGCGGATAGCGCTTCCGCCTATCCCACGACGCTTGGGAGCCTTGCAGTGACGATATGCGCGGCGGCTGGGATATCGCTCAAGACGGCGAATTTCGCGAATGCAGATGTAGAGATCGCATCTATGCCTGAATGGCAGGAAGAATTAACCCTTCGTGGTGTTATCGGTTATATCGCCGCCTGCGCCGGAGGATTCGCACGCGTTGATCGCAATGGGAAGCTTGAGATCGTAAGCTATGGCGGCGGGGAATCGCATGTGATTAACAGCGATATCTATACCGCGCTTACGCGATCGAACGGCGCGAGATTCGTATTCAATGCATTGGAAGTCAAGGATGCGGACGCGGAGGAAGAAACATTCATTCGCTATGCGATTGACGAGAACGAAACTGACAGCCCCGTTAATACGATACGCATTGAAGATAATCCATTGTTCAGTGCGGGCATTGCGCAGCTTGTCAAGAATAGTCTGGCGGGCATAGACATAACCGCGCTATCGCTGGGCTGGGTTGGCGATCCTGCCGTGCAGGTGGGCGACAAGCTGATAGTGACAGATACCAAAGGCGATGCGATCACGACAATGATCAATACGCAATCATTATCATTCACGGGCGGTTTATCTGCGCAAAGCGATTGTACGCTGCCGACGCTGAATTCCACGAATAGCAGTTCATACACTTCCAGCGGCAATATCATTGACAGCAACGGCAATATTCGCGTTACGCGAATCGCGAATTTCGACAAGTCGGTGGTCAGCGCAACGGTCGGTCATTTTGAGGAATTGTCTGCAACCACGGCAAAGATTGATTCGCTATTGGCAAGCATCATCAACGCCGTAAAGCTACGCGCCGAGAGCATATCTGCATCGGACGTGACAACGGACGCATTGACGGCGGCGACGGCGGCGATCATTACCGCGACAATCAACAAGCTGAAAGCCGAAACGATTACAACCGATGCGTTATATGCATCGATCGCAGAAATATTCGCATTGAAGGTCGGCACGCTGACCGCAGACAGCATTAAAACAGATCAGCTTGCGGCGGCGCTGGCGGCATTTCAGGTGATCACGGCAGGCAGTGCATCCTTCGACGCGGCGACGATCAGGCATCTGATTTCTGCGGCGCTGAACGTGGAAAACACGGTATCCGGCGAAGCGTTCATCAAGAACCTGCGCGTTCGGTATGCGCAGATCGTGGCGGCGACCATTGGCGATTTGTGCATCAAAGCAAGCGACGGGAACTATTACCGAATCGACGTGATTACCGACGAGGATGGCACGGTGAAGGTAGAAGCGACGCTGACCACAGTTACAGAGGACGAAATATCGCAGGGGCACACAAACGCGGGGCGCGTGATTCTGGCGACGGAGATTACGGCGGAGGATTTATCCGCGGCGAACATCTATGCGACCTATGCGCTGGTGAACAAGATCGATGCGGCGCGCATTGACGTGGATATCCTGACTGCGCAGGATGGATTTATTAAACGGTTGAACACCATGGATATTCGCGCGAACGAATATCTGCAAATCATGGTTGGCGATGCGACGGTATGGCGCGTGGAGATCACATCATCGAATGCAGATGTCTTGACGGACGGTTCCAGCACGACCCTATCTGCGCGCGTGTATCAGGGCGCGATTGAACGCACGAATGATATTCCTGTGGCGCGGTTCCGCTGGCGGCGATCCGGCGACGATCCGGACGCGGATGCGATCTGGAACGCGGCGCACAGGGGCGTGAAATCGGTTGTAATCAGCGGCGGGGATGTGCGGTATAACGCGGTGTATTCCTGCGATGTGCTGGATACGGTGGAACTGTTGACCAGCGACGGAAATGCGCTGCTGGACGCGAATGACAATGTACTGAATGTGTTGGAGGTGGACTGATGGCAAACTACACATTGAATCGAACCGGCGCGCAGATCGATGCGATATTGAATCACGCCGCAAACGAATGGACGGTGATTGAGGATGTGACATTGAGCGCGGCAGAGAGCGCGCACGAAAAGACGGGCATCAACTGTTCCGAAATCGTGGTCATGGTGGCGGGATTTTCACCGACTTCGGCGGGCGAAAATATGACGCTAACGATCAACGGTACAAACGTGCTGGCGGTCTGGCACAACGCGCCGCAGGTCAATTCGGCGTACAAAATCCGTGCGTTGCCGGTTTCGACCGGCTGCTATATCGACAGCATGGGCGGCGCGAGCCAATGGCAGAATTTTTCGCCGCTGTATTTTTCGGCGATTCAGGATGCATCGCATTCAAAGATTGAAAGCGTGAAGCTGAGCGCGGCGAGCGGAAGCTTCCCTGCGGGCTGCAAGATCACAATCATCGGGAGGGCGTAGAAATGCTGACCGGTTCGATAACGATCTTCGACCGCAAGCAAAACGTCGAAGAACGCGAAGCTATTGCCGAGCAGCAGCGGCTGGTGTACATCGACAAGGACGGGCTGCACGTGCGTCGGAGCGATGCGCAAAGCGAGGTGCTGATTGACCAGGATAGCGTTGATGTGCGCGTGAACGATTCTACATTTTCGTCGTTTGGCGTTGACAATTTGACGCTGGGCGACTATCGAATTCGACAGGCGGCAGATGGCGGTTTGTCATTCGATTTCATGGGAGGTGCATAAACAGTGGCAACAATGACTTTGCCGCGCGTGCAAACCTATAGAATCTATTACAACACCGGCGTGTCGGAAGAAGCTGGCGCGGACGGCGCGGTGTATTGCGGCGCAAAAAAGAAACATATGGCGCAGTGGCAGTACGACATGACTGCATTGCAGACGGAGCGCGCCGGGCGCGATATCATTATCATGCGCGCGACCGTTGCATGGCAAACATCGTCTACCAGCACCTACGATATCCGCGTGCAGGATGCGCGATGCTATGGGCGCGGCGCGGGCGTGTATCTGGGTGACGCGAAGGGCACGTCTACATCGTCCATGCAATGGATCAGTACGACGCGCGCAGCGCCGCACGATTCGATCACATTTATTCAGGATACAATCAACAGCGGCGCGACGGCGATCTATATTTCCTGCCAGAACGAATCGACCAGTTCCAATGTCTACGGCACATGCCAGTATGGCACGCTGACCATCGAATACGACTACGCAACGCCGCGGACGGTGATCGAATATCTGGTTGCGGACAAGCCGATGATCGCGCTGGGCGAATCTGTAGGCGTATCGGCATCGATTCGAAACATCACCGAATCGGAAATCAGTGCGGTGCAGTTGCAAGTGGTGCGCGAGGTGGACGGTGCGGACGTAGCGGTTGGCGACGCCGTGACTGTAAACGTGACCATTCCGGCAGCGGAAACGGCGCAGATCAATCAGACGCTGACCATTCCTGCGTGGGCGAATGCAGCGCGCGCAACGCAGCTGTACGTGCTGGTTACCATCGCGGGCAAAGACGCAGAGAAAGCGGCGCTGTGTACGGCGCTGGATGCGCGGTACAATCCAACGATTGAAACGTTCAGCGTATCACGTGCGACGCAGCACCCAATTGACGGATGGATCAAGTCTGACAACGGCGTGAACACCATGACGGATTTGAAGATCGATCTGGGCAGCGGCGCGACCGGATTCACCATGAAAGTCTACTATGGCACGGGCGAAATCGATACATCGACGGCATCCAGTATCGATCTGACCAGCCGAATCAGCGATGCGATTGCAGGGCTGACGAATGCGACCGAACTGATCGAAAAAACAGGCGGCTGGTCGCTGGGCAGCGCATGGAATTTCCTGCTGGTGTTGTCTGACAGCTATGAATCCGCGCAGATGGGCGCGCAGATTGGGATCGCGTTCACCAACATGCACCTTGCCGGTCTGACCACGGGCGGCGTGCGGTTCGGCGGATATTGTAAACGATCCACGCTGGGCAACCCTGCGTTCGAGTGTGATTATCCCATCTACGCGGACGGTGGCATACCCAGTCTGGATTATTCGACGGATGAAACAAAACTGCCGTATAGGTGGATTGACGGCAAAGCGATATACCGGAAGGTCGTGCAGATCGGGCCAATTGCTACAAGTCAGTATATGACATATGATTTCATGCCCGTCAGTGAAATCGGAGATATCATATCGATTCGCGGTGCGGCACGCGCAAATGATGGATCAGCATGGCTTCCGATTCCGGTTGCATCACATTGGGCAGACGGCGTAAATCTATACGCGATAAACGTCGACATCAATTGTTCGGCTGAAACAGCAACAATCACGGTAGCGATGGGTTCGTCGCGAAGCATCACGCGGGGATTTGTGGTGATTGAATACACGAAGGGAGAGTGATCGTTATGAACGACAGAATCCTAAAATTCGCCGATATCCTGCACTGACCACGGACGATCTGGAAGCGATCCGCGAAGCACTGAACGTATGATGAAGGGAGAATGATCAAAATGGCAACGGTACAACTGGCTTGTGCATCAATTGACGAGCGCGGCAGAATTTCAGGTGGCAAAGCTGGAAACCAGACCGGACGCGAATTGCGAATCCGGAACTACTACGTGCATAGCAAGGGCTGGCGCG
This sequence comes from uncultured Odoribacter sp., assembly GCA_934725835.1. Taxonomy (GTDB): domain Bacteria; phylum Bacteroidota; class Bacteroidia; order Bacteroidales; family Marinifilaceae; genus Odoribacter. Next base: position 10,307 of record CAKVCR010000003.1, on the reverse strand, counting down.
TTCTGCGGTGTATCCATCCCGAAATGCGCCCGTTGATTGCAGCAGCAATGAAGGCAGCGGTCAATAATAGGAACATCGGATATGACCAAAATCAGCGCAACACGCTGTACCGGCAGGTTCAGAACGCAGGATTTGACCCAGCCAAAGCGACTACGCCATGCGAAACGGACTGTTCCGCGCTGGTGCGGGTGGCGGTCATGTACGCGCTGCGATCCTGCGGAAACGGTGCGTCAATCCCGGATTTCTACACGGCGAACGAAGCAAGCATCCTGCTGAAGACAGGACTGTTCACCGAAATGGAGGGCACGCGCTACACCAGACGTTCGGACTACCTCTGCGCAGGCGACATCCTTGTGACGCGAACCAAAGGGCATACAGAGGTCGTGCTGAACAACGGCAGCCGTGCGGACACGACAGCAGGCACGGAGCACAAGTACGCGCTGGGCGAGCGTCTGCTGAAGAATGGATCTGAGGGTGCGGACGTGAAGGAATTGCAATCCCTGCTGATTCAACTGGGCTACGACTGCGGAAAATGGGGAGCCGATGGAGATTTTGGCGATGCAACGGAAATGGCGGTTGAGCAGTTCCAGAAACATTGGGGGCTGGATGCAGACGGCGAGTACGGCCCGAAAACCCATGCCATGCTGATGAACGCCGTGGCTGGTGATGGAACCGCTGGCGCGCAGGTCGTGGAAATCGTAGGCGGCAATTGCTACATTCGATCGGAGCCCAACACATCCGGCGCGAAGCTGGGCGTTGCACATGCTGGTGACAAACTGGCCTATCGCGGCGAGATCAGCGAGGACGGCTGGTACGCCGTTGATCAATACGGATTAATGGCATGGGTAAGTGGCAAGTACGCAAGAATCAGATAAGGGGTGGTGCCAATGTGGGACGAATCGAAATGCGTGGAAATGTCAAATACGTTAGCAAAAAACGAGCAGGAACATAAGTCGTTCCGTCGCCGTCTGGACGAACTGGAAAAGGACGTGCAGAAACAGAACGGGATTCTGGTCACACTGCAAAAGCAGGGCGATGCGATCGAGAACATGACGCGCGCGCTGACCGAAGTTAAAGCGACCGTCGAGAACATCGACAAGCGGGTTGACAGCATCGAGCATGAACCGGCGGACAAATGGAAAAAGGTCACGTTCGAAATCATTAAATACATCGTGATCGCGGCGGTAGGCGCTGCGATCGCAGTAATTGCGAAAGGGGTATAATTATGGATATGAATTTTTTTGACTGGGGATATCTGGGCACCTTCGCGGGCGCGCTGGCGGCGGTCGCATTGATCACGCAAATGATCAAGAACCTGCCTGGCATCAAGCGCATTCCGACGCAGTTGATGAGTTGGATTCTAGCGGTCATCGTGTTGTTACTGGCGCAATTGTTCGGCGGCACGCTGGACACGCAGAGCGCCGTTCTGAGCCTGTTCAACGGCGCCATGGTATCGTTGGCAGCGAACGGCGGATACGCCGCTCTGAAGCGCGTTATGAGCGGCACGAGCGAAACCGATAAGCCGCCCGAGGAATAACCGCCATGTGCGCGCGGATTATTCCGTTTCCCGATCTGGACGCGGAGGGCGTTGAACGGCTGATTGATCGTTCGCGCCTGTCGCGCCAGAACCGCGTAATTGCCCGCGAATATCTGCGCGGGGAAAAGATCATCGATATCGCCGTTCTGCGCGAGGTCTGCATGGATCGCAGTGCGGTTGGGAAGCGGATTAAAAATGAGATCATGCCCGAGTTGAAGCGGGTAGCAAGTCTATAATGAACGCCGAGGGTTGAACGCCCTCGGCATTTTTTATTTGACGTCTATAATTGAATATGGTATAATAACTCTGATTGGAGGTTATGACCAGATAGCATGGATTCATTTCCTAGCAACTGAAGTCTAAGGCTGCAACCCTTGGACTTCAGTTTTTATTCATCTATAGAGAAACTAACAAGTCATAGAAAAAAGAGGACTGCAAGCAGTCCTCTTTTCCCGTCTAAGGTTGTACCCTCTAACGACGGTCATACCCTAAACATTTTTGCCGTTCTCGGCATTTCTACTCACATACCACGCGTCGAGTGGGAACAGAACGCGTGGTAGACATGCAGGGGATTTTTAATCTACTATAGTAGAAATTGCTTTTGTTTCCCTTGCAAAATGATAATAACATAATATACATCATCTGTCAACACTTTTCTTCAACTTTTTTATCGGCGTTCCGAGTGGAGCGCCGATTTTTATTTTTCCCGCTCTTTCCCGCCCGTGCCCATGTTTTCCCCCGCCATTTCCGCAAATCCGCGAAAATGATATTGGGTTGATCGATCGCCCAAAATAGAAAAACGGAGGTACGATTATGGATTATGTTGCAGGGAAAGGCACAACCGCGATGAGCATCATCGGAACGGTTCTCGGCGGCGCTGCGGTGGCAGGCGTTCCGCTGCTGAAGGCGATGGGCGCGAAGAACGGCGGAGACGACGCTGCGGATCAGCCGGTCAGCCGGTATGAAGCGGCGCAGGCGGCGCGAATTGCCGAATTGGAAACCGAAGTGAAGCTGCGCGATTCGAACATCTACACCGATCAGAAGTCGCTGGAAATGTACAAGTACTTCGACGGAAAGCTGAACGGCATCGAATCCAAGCTGTGCGATCAGGCCGTGACAAATCAGCGCACGGCTGATTCGTTCGCGCTGGCTGCGGCCGATCTGGCGGCGGTCAAGGCGGAGCTGAAGGGCGACATCAAGATGGAAGCGGAGCGCCGCTGCTGCGCGGACAACGCGATCATCACCTACGCGAACGCCACGTTTTATCCCAAACAGGTGGCGGACGTTACCGTCGGAACAGCAAACACGGCGCAGACGCTCTACAACCCCATCCCGAAGTGCGGCGGATGCTGCTGCAACGGGAACAGCTAAACGCCGGAAGAGGGGCGCGAAATAGCGCCCCTCGGATTTCAAATTCAGGATCGGAGGGAAGAACATGGCAAACGCAAGTCAGATCAAGGCGGGCATTGGCGATTACATCAGCCATCACATGATGCAGAAACTGGATGACAAACGGCAGTTCGCGCTGGGCGTGGCGTATGGTCTGTTTGCCGGTCGGCTGGACGCGATTCTAGCGGCAGCACAGAAAAACGCGGCTGCCCGCGTGCTGGGTGCCGTGCGCGAAAACGGCGAAATCGATCTGGACGCGATCTATAACGCGGCGCTGGCGCAGATGCAGCAGCAGGGAAAGTTGTCGTTCGACATACCATTCATGGGAACATTCGCATTCAACGCGGATGATATCCGCGACATCTATAACGCGATCCAAGGGAGGGCAAACGCATGAAGCTAATCAAACAGATTTCAAACGATATCGCCGGGAACATCGACGAAGCGCGCGAGAAGATCCGCACGGCATACGAACTGAAGGCCGAATCGCCGGAAGCGGCGGCATGGTATCGCGAAATGGCAAACGCGCATCTCGGATTCAATAGCAAAGGGCATGAAGTGATCAAGAAGCTGATCGAAGCATACAAAGCATCCGAGGAATACAAGCGCAATCCCGCATACGCAGATGGAATGCTGTGCGCGTGGAATGCGGTTCATGACGATCTGATCGCAAAAACCGCTGAGGTCAAAGCGATGGTGGACGGGTTTAAATGATTTTTCTTCACTGCACAACGGTTTAGTATAACTTGATTTTAAGTTTATATACATAAACCGTTGTGCAACTTTTTTGCAACTTTGTTTTTCTAGTGTTATACCTAAAAATAGGCAAGAACCCCTGTAAATACGCTATTTTTGGTACGTATAAAGTATGTATTCTCTGACTTTTAATCAGGGTGTCCGGGGTTCGAATCCCCGATGAGTCACCATCAAAAACCCTTGAAAACACGGCGTTTTCGAGGGTTTTTCATTTTTCCATTTGTCGTGTTCCTTCTTCTTGTGCAACTTTTTTGCAACTTTGTTTTTGGAACAACACATCAACTTTTTCATGCATTTTTTCCATCTGCGCATCGTTCAGGTGGGTGTATATGTCCAGCGTTGTCTTAATGGACGCGTGCCCCATCAATCGCATCGTGGTATAGGCATCTATTCCGTTTTCCCAACAGACGGTTGCATAGTTGTGCCGCAGGGTATGCGGCGTGATGATTGCCCGATACTTCGACCGAATATCAGACGAGCGATATTTCGATTCTTCCACAGGCGCCACCATCCGGCAGTTAAACATCAGCTGCACCCACAGCCTTTCAGCGCTTGTCTTCGCCAGCGCGCCGCCTTTCTTGCCGCGAACGATAAACACATCGGGCAGACCTCGGAATTTTTCCAGCAGGTCTTGCAGCGGCTCCGGAAGCGGCACGATACGATTTGACTTTTCTGTTTTCAGGCTCCCGGCTTTGCCGCCATCCTTATAATCGATATCGCGCTGAATATGCACGGTCTTTTTAGACCAATCAATATCTCCCCATTGCAAACCGCGTGCTTCGCCCGGGCGCAAACCCATGTAGAACATGATCGCCATATACAGCGCATCGGGATTTCGCACACATTCAGCCGCGATGCATTCCCGCTGTTCCGCGGTCAACGCTATTTTTTCTTCGGGCGGGGTTGCCTTCGGCTTTGTGACGTGCTCCATCGGATTTTTCCGCAGGATATTATTTACGCACGCCAATTCGAATATACCGTTCAGGCTTGCGACAATGTACGTGATCTTCGTTTCGCTGTATTTAGCGAACTGGTTCACAAACGACTGAAGATCCATCATGCCAATCGCGCGCAGATTGCGATCGCCGAAAACGGGCGTGATATCCTTATTCAGCGCAGTGCGATAGGATTCACACGACGACGCAGCAAGATTCGGTTCGATCTTCGTCTTGTACCATTTTACGGCGTATTCGCCGAACAGGCAATCCGACGCGGTGGTTTCGCCGGAGATATAATGCGCGATCACTTCCCGCTTTGCGTCCTCCAGTTCCTTCTTTGTTCGTCCGGATACGTACTTGAACATATCCTTTCCGTCTGCATTCACACCGATTTTTACTTTGGTGCGATACAAACCGGATTTCTGTTTGGTTGGCATATTCTGCCCTCCCTTCAAAAAATCCCCGCCGAAGCGGGGAAGATTATCATCTGTCGAATCAAAGTCCTGATGTATCGCTGGCATTCTGCGCGCGTTCGTCTGCTTCTGCACTCTTCATTTCGGCGATTCGTACATTATGCATTGACTGCAAGCGTTCTTTATGTCCAGCGGCAGCATATGACACGCCAACATACGAACCGTTCATAGACAATACCACCTTATCACCGAATGAATCCATCCAATCAATACGGTTATCTTTAACTGTTCCCGCTCCATACAGGGAATCAAGCTTTCCTTTCAGATCGGAATACACGGCGTTCAGGTCGGCATATTCGCTTATTGAATATGTAGCCATATATAATTGCGCTTTATCAGAATCTTTTACCGATGCTCCGTTTTCGATCGGATAAATAAACGACATGTATGTCAGCGCCTTGTATCCGGCTACTTCGGCGTCATAGTAATATGCGAACAAACCCATATCGTCTATGCGATTATATCCGCTTGACAATGAATAATCCCAATTCTCATCAATATCGCTCAGCAGGATCATATCATCCATTATATCTACGTCTGCCCATCCTAATTCGTCCTTGACCTCTGCCAACGTGGAATACCATTCCACCCCTCTGAACGTAATCTGATTATCTGAACCTGCAAATGCAGAACCCATCATTGCAACGATCATCAAAATCGAAATGATTGCCATTATCTTCTTCATCCTTCATTCCTCCATCTTATTAATTAAAATATGCGGTCAATCCACTGTGTAGATTGTTCACATCCCAAATATACATTGCCGCAAGTACAACGATCAACACGCAAACGATGATGAATGCATATTGCAGCCGTATGTTCCGCTTGCGTTCGGCTTGCAATTGCGCTTCCAGCTTGGCATATCTGTCCGCGTTGCGCTCTGCGATTTCATCGCGCGCGTCCAGCTTGGCGGACAGCGTCGCAATTTGGCAGCTTTTTTCCATGATCGTCTGCTGTTGCTCCGTGAATCCGTTGTCCGGAAGGTGTACGCCATCTGTGCTGTCCGCAACCGATTCGGTTGAAGCGTTCTCTGCTGAACCGCTCAATGCGCTTACCGGCTCGCCCATCGCGGTGAGCATCGCGCAGATTGCGCTATAGCCGGGATTGCGAACGTTTCCGGAACGAATCCCGCTGATGGTTCCGATTGGCACATCGCTCGCATCCGCGAGCGACTGATTCGTGAATCCGTGCTTCTCCATCAGTTGACCTAAACGTATGTACAATTCCGTCACATAAATACGCCGCCTTTCTAATTTTATACCATTAAATACTATTCAAAATACGATTAAATTATATCTGATTTGGCGAATATGATACAAACAAAAGCAGAATTCAGCGAATATAATACAGACTATATAATGTATTGCGCCTTTTTTGTAAATTGCCTATGATCAATCCAGCGCCGGACATCCGGCAACCGTATAAAAACATATATAGGAGGTCGAAACCATGTTGAAGCTATTGAACAAGCGCGCGTCATTCTATGCCGATTACCGCGTGGAAAGCGTATCCATTCCGGAACGACCGGATATTGAAGCGATTATCTCCATCCCACATGAAACGGTGTATCGCAACGTATCGGCAGACGCGCACGCGAACGTCATTCGCCTTGTGCGAAATCTGGATGAACCGCTCGGATTTCGGATGGTTCGCCTAGCGCTTCTCTGACGGACGGGCTTTCATGCCCGTTTTCCTGCTTCACGCGCTTGACTTCGTGGTTGATAACCAATTCCACGAGTTCGCGACCGTGCTTGTCCAGACGTTCATATTTTGCGGCGATATCTAATGCGTCAGTCGATAATGCATCAACACCCATTACAAGGTAATCTAACGTAACTCCGTAATAGTTACTTATTTTCCGTGCAGTCGAGACATAAGCATTATCGCAACCACGTTTAAATAATCCATCAATAGTTGTATAAGGTATGCCAGCATTTCGCGCAAGGGACGCTTTAGTATCTTTGTGATGTTCCATCAAATCTATTATTCTGCTAAGCATATCCACAATTATCACCTCTGAATGCATTATACACCTGAACAATTCATTTGTCAAGAAATATTTTACCTAAAAAAGTAAAAAAGGTATTGACAAACTCCCTAGGATGGTATAAAATAGCATCGAAAGTTACTTTTCTAGGTAAGAAGTGAGGTGAAACAATATGCTGGCAAATCTCAGCCATGAATTAAGGAGAAAAAACATAACGCAAAATGTTGTTGCCCGAATGATCGGCGTAACCGATAAAACGCTTACCAACAAGCTTAATGGCACGACGGAATTCACGATAAATGAAGCAGTAACTATCAGAAATAATCTTCTGCCTGAATTTACGATGGATTACCTCTTCGCCACGGACGAGAAGGGAGCGTAAGACGCTTACGGAGCCGAAAAAAACGCGCCGACCTGTGAGGTGTTTAAGACACAGATCGGCGGTTCCGAAGTTTGTTTACCCGATGCGCTGCAACAACGCCGCCCCTATCGCTGCGTTTGATTGCGGGTTTCCCCGGCGCGCTTCTCTGCGCGATGCGAAAAGCACTTTGGTGGTGTCAGTGCGATTTGCGGCTTCTCTGCCGGGCTCTTATCGGTTGAACGTTTGTGCGTGAAAACACCTAAAAACGCTTCTTGGCGCACGTATCACTTTAGCGGGTTCGGCTCCGCTAGCCATAGCATCAACGGTTTACATCGGGAACATGCGGAATCAAAAGTTTGGTCAATTCAGACCACGCCCCTTTCCGCCATTCGATATGGCAATTTCCATTATAGGAAATATTTTTCCCATTGTCAACCGTTGATGCACATTCGGTGCAGAATATTTCACGCGAAGGGAGGGCAGATAAATGAGATTACGCAGGTTGTGGAACAACCTCCGCTACAGATGGTTGATCACAAGGCATTTCGATCCGGACGGAAACAAGCGCCTTTCGATCATTCATACGAACTGGCGCGGGAAAGAGATTGAAGCGATCCATTTCGTTGTTGCGTATGAAACGGATCGCGCGGGAAATCGAAAGGAATTTATTCCTTTCGCCTGTAGACGCTGACTAAGCGCCAGATGGTATAACCGCATTTGTGGCATTCCGGCAACCTTTCGTTTTCGTCCTGCATGATGATGCTTTCAGGATTCGCGCCTGTGCAGTTGCAGCAAACATAATACCCCGATGGGGCAATTTCGCCGGTATTCCATTCCAATTTGGTTATTTCCACACACTCACCTCCCTTCTTCTGGGAGTATACCACAACAAGGAGATGAAACACAATGAAGCGAGCAAAAAAGACGGTCGTAGAACCACAGGAGAAGCGGATCACCCCCGATGAGGAAACCCTGCGCTGCTGGGCTGAACTGCCCGAGGATGTGCAGAAGCAGGCTCTGGGGTACGGCTACGGGCTGATCGCCAGCCTTAAGACGAAGAGCGCATAAGGGCGTAAAAAAACCCGCCCGTTTCGGATTGGATAAACAATAAAAAACGAAGGGAAGTGGGAAACCAATGGACATTAAAATGCTGAACGAAATGGCGGACGATCGGTTGGAAAACAATGCGGAATACGCGGACTTCGTTGAAAAATTCAAACCGAAGAAAACGACGGACGATTGCTTCACGCCGCCAGAGGTCTATGCGGCAGTGCTGGAATGGGCAACGCAGGAATACGGCATCACACTGGATACGCGCATCGTGCGCCCGTTCTATCCGGGCGGAGATTATGAAAATGCCGATTACGGCGGGAACTGCATCGTGATCGACAACCCGCCGTTTTCGATTCTGGCGCGCATCATCGATTTCTATCAGGCGCGCGGGATTCGGTATTTTTTATTCGCGCCGAATCTGACGCTGTTTTCGAAGGAACGCGAATTCTGCAACCACGTCGTGGCAAGCACAGACATCATATACGACAACGGCGCGAAGGTAAAAACATCGTTCGCTACGAACATGGGCGGAACAAAAATCCACGTATCGGGCGAACTGAATCGGAAAATTCGCGAGGCGCAGGAGCGCGCGAAGCACGAACGAACGGCGGAACGGCCGAAGTACGCATATCCGCCGAACGTATGCAGCGCGGCGCTGCTGGGCAAGATCGCGGAGGGCGGGATTGATCTGCGCATTTCCGAGAAAGACACGCACTTCATCCGCGCGCTGGACGCACAGCGCGCGGCGGGAAAGACCATATTCGGCGCGGGTTTTCTGCTGTCCGATCGAGCTGCAGCGGAGAGGGCTGCGGCGGAGAGGGCTGCTGAAGTTGGCGCGTTCGAATGGGAACTGTCCGATCGCGAACGTGCGATCATCGACGAAATGAACCGGCGGGAATAAACGACTGGGCTCTCTCCCTCAGTCGCCTACGGCGACAGCTCCCTCATCAGAGGGAGCCAAGAGGACGGAAAGGAAGTGTACGATGACGAAGCAGGAACGGACAGATGACATGCTATCCCGATACGGCGAAGTGTGCAGACGTTCCATCGCCGCGAAGATATTGCACTGCTGCCCAGCAAAAATCAAATCCATGCTGGACGATGGGCGGCTGGAATGGGCGTGCGGCGGGACGATGGTGGATGTGCGGAGCATCGCGGAATATATCTGCGAACCCCGCGCGCAGGAAGAGAAGGCGCGCAAGCAGCGCGTAGCGCGGAAGTACAGCAGCAATTGGGCTGTGTGAGTAGGAGGAACCAACATGGGTTATAAGGCGTTCAGCAAGGGTATGATCTGTCAAGGGAAGCAGTACACCGAGAACGCTGTTTTTGAAGAAAGCGGCGCGGATTCATGCTGCAAAAAAGGCGTGATGCATTATTGCGAAACCCCGTTCGATTGTCTGGATTATTATCCGCTTGTTGATGACAATGAAGATTTTACGGAATTTGCCGAGGTTGAACCGCTGGATAAGGTGCTCGTTCAAGACAATAAGCGCGCTACGAAGAAACTGAAGATTGGCGCGAAACTGTCATTTAAGGACTTCATCAAGGCTGGGATTAGTGTATTAGTCGAGAGCACGAAAGACATTCCGAACTGGGAAAATTCCAGCGGTAACGGGGCGCAGATCGGCTCCAGCGGTAACGGGGCGCAGATCGGCTCCAGCGGTTACGGGGCGAAGATCGGCTCCAGCGGTAACGGGGCGCAGATCGGCTCCAGCGGTAACGGGGCGCAGATCGGCTCCAGCGGTAACGGGGCGCAGATCGGCTCCAGCGGTAACGGGGCGCAGATCGGCTCCAGCGGTTACGGGGCGAAGAT